>JBBQBW010000349.1:0-3874 GCA_038318025.1 Burkholderiales bacterium
TCGTGGGCAGCAGGAATCCCGCGCCCACCAGCGCCAGGGCCACGATTCCCAGAATGGCCAGGGTCCATTGGATTAGTTTGATCATCGGACCTTCCCCCTGGCGCCAATATAATTGAAGTCATGTGCAGCCGTTACTTTCTCGACGCCGACGGGAACATCTTCGCCTACACCTTTCACGTGCCGGTGCATGATCGCGTCCGCAAGCGCTTCAACATCGCCCCGACCCAGGAAGCTCCCGTGGTGCGGGTTGGCGCCGACGGCTTGCGCGAGGTCGCTTTGCTGCGCTGGGGCCTGGTGCCGTCCTGGGCCCGGGACATCAAGGTGGGCACGAAGATGATCAACGCGCGCGGCGAAAGCGTGGCCAAGAAGCCCGCCTTCCGCGCGGCGGCGAAGCAGCGCCGCTGCATCGTGCCCGCCACCGGCTTCTTCGAATGGCAGGGCGAGCCGGGCGCGAAGCAGCCCTTCGCCATCACGGTGCCCGACCGGCCGCTCTTCGCCTTCGCGGGGCTGTGGGAGTCGTGGCGGCCGGGCGAGGGGCCGGCGGTGGAGACCTTCACCATCGTCACCACCGATGCCAACGCGGCGGTCGCCCGCATCCACGACCGGATGCCGGTGATCCTTCCGGCCGATGCGGTGGACACCTGGCTCACCGGGCCCGCTGACGCGGCGCTCGCGCTCCTCACCCCCTACGCGGGGGAGGTGGCGCTGCGGCCGGTGGGGCGATACATGAGCAACGTGAATCACGAGGGGCCGGAGTGCCTCAACGACGCCGAGCCGCCGGCGTGGGACGAACCGCGGCAGGGTTCGTTGCTGTAGGGCGGGAACGCAGATGGTCGCAGATCGAACGCAGATGGCCGCAGATGAGATAAAGGGAGAAACTCCCGACCCATTGCGTGCAGGACGTCGATCGAGTGCACTGAGTTTCTTATCCAATCTGCGCCCATCTGCGTTCCATCTGCGGCAATCTGTGATTCCTGGCTTTCACTCGTAAACCAACTCGCGCTCGTCCCTGGCAGCGGGCACCACCCGAACCCGTGACCGGTGCTTGGCGATGAAGGTCTGCACGATCTTGTAGATGTCGGGATCGAACCCGATCTCGCAGCGCGACTCGAGCAACCCCGCAAGGTCCCCCTCGTCTCGCGCGGTGCCGAGGTGGCACCAGCGGTCGAAGACGTGGGCCTCCTCGATGCGCCCGTCGTCGTGGCGCTCGCGGATCACGATCCGCCCCGAAAACGGCCAGTCCGCCACCTTCCACGGCGCCAACGCCGTCGCGAGCCGGATGTTGTGCGCCTCGGGCGACTCCTCCCCGATGCACGCGCCCCGGCACTTGCGCACCTGGCGCGCAAAGCACGGGCCGCCGCGCTTCTCCCACCCCAGCTGGCGCCAGCACAGGCCGTGCTCGGCAGCGAGCGCCTCCAGCATCTGCTTCACGTTGAGCCGGGTCGCGAAGGGCCCGAAGATCGTCTCCGCCCCCTCCCCGCGCGCGCCCCAGTCGATGTCCTTGTTGACCAGCACCTCCGGCGCCGAGCGCAGGTCCGGCAGGCGCACGAAGCACGCGTTGGCCTTGCGGCGGAGCCGATGGTTGTGCAGCGGCAGCAGCTCCTTCACCAGGCGCGCCTCGCGCAGCAGCGCCCCCAGCTCACCCGCGGTCTCCTCCACCTCGATCCTCTGGATCTCGCCGGAGAGCCGGATGTCGTTGGCGGAGCGATGGTCGCTCGAGAAATGGGAGCGCACGCGGTCTCGCAGGTTGATGCTCTTGCCGATGTAGATCGGCAGGTCGTTCACGCCGTAGAAGCGGTAGACGCCGGGCCCCTCGGGCAGGTTCTCCAGCGCGTCGGGGGGAAGCTGCGGCGGCAGGCTCGGGATCTTGAGGATCCGGCGCACCGCGGTCACGATGTCGGGCGTTTCCTTCTCGCGATACAGCAGCTGCACGAAGCGCCACAGCACGCGCGCGTCCCCCAGTGCCGAGTGCCGCCCGGTGCGAGACTGCGCGTCGCCCGCCACCGCCTCCTCGAGCCCATGGCGCGCGATGAGCGCATCGAGCCCGTGGCCCACGGCGGTGGGATACATGCGCCGCGACAGCCGCACGGTGCACAGCACTTCCGCGGTGAAGGCCATCTCGAGGCGCCGGAACTCGTTCTTGATGAAGCCGTAATCGAACCGCGCGTTGTGGGCGACGAAGAGGTGGCCCTCGAGGCGCTCCAGCACGTCATGGCGCAGCTCGGCGAAGCTGGGCGCGCCTCGCACCATCTCATTGGTGATGCCGGTGAGGACCTGGATCTCCTCGGGGATCGAGCAGCCCGGGTTCACCAGCGAGGACCACTCCTCGACCAGCTCGCCCTCCTCCACGCGCACGATGCCGATCTCGGTGATGCGGTCGCCCGTGGGCGTGGTGCCCGTGGTCTCGAGGTCGATGAAGGCGACGGACGGCGCGAGCATCAGGCGGTCGCCTTCGCGCGCTTGCGCGTCATGCCTTCGCGCCACGGCGCTTGCCCGAACTTCTCCACCAGGAACTCGATCATCGCCGCCACCCGCGGCGAGCGATGGCGTCCCTGCGGATACACGGCGTGGAGCGGCAGCGGCTCCATGTGGTGCACGTCGGCCAAGAGCGGCACCAGCCGGCCCTCGCCGATGGCATCTCCCACGATCACGTCGGAGAGCCGGATCACGCCGAGGTCGAGCAGCGCCAGCTGCAGCAGCGCCTCGGCGCTGTTGGCGGTGCAATTGCCCGACACCTCGAGCGCGCGCACGCCGTCGCGGCCCTCGAAGGGCCAGCGCCGCAGGGCCGGCGGGTTGGCCATGTTGAGGCAGTTGTGGCCCAGCAGGTCCTGGGGCTTCTTCGGCGTGCCGTGGCGCTTGAGGTACGCGCTCGAGGCGCAGACCACGCGGCCCACTTCGCAGATGCGGCGTGCGACGAGCGACGAATCGGCGAGCACCCCGAGGCGGATGCCGAGGTCCGCGCCTTCCTCGATCAGGTCCACCACGCGGTCGGTGATGGTGAGGTCGACCTGGATCTCCGGATGGCGGGCGAGGAACTCGGGCAGCGCCGGGGCGAGCTGGTGCATGCCGAAGGCGGAACCCACGTTGATGCGCAGCAGCCCCTTGGGCTGGGAGCGGAAGCGCGCCACTTCCTCCTCCGCCTCGGTGATGTCCGAAAGGATGCGCTGGCTGCGCTGAAAATAGGCTTCTCCCTCGGGCGTGAGCGCGAGGCGCCGGGTGGTGCGGTTCAGCAGGCGCACGCCCAGGCGGTCCTCCAGGCGCGTCACCAGCTTGGAGATGGCCGAGGGCGTGAGGCCCAGGTCGCGCGCGGCCACCGAGAAGCCGCCGAGCTCCACGGCGCGGACGAAGGCCGTCATGTCGGAGGGAACGCTCACCGGTATCTGTGCCTGTAATTCATGAATCAAGTGCCTGGAGTATGGATTGTAGTATATCCACAGCGGAATTATATTCTCCTCACAAAGGAGATTCCCCATGAGCCACAACGATTACCTCACTCTTCGCACGCAGGCCCTGGAGCTTCGCCGCCGGGAGCTCGGCCGCATCGTCCGGGCGGCCGGGATAGAATGGTCGACCCTGATCCGCCGGATCCGGGCTTCCCTCTCCCGTACGCCGCCATGCCCCGAACCCGCGCGAAATCCCCGCCACGCCTGACCCGAGACGCCGAGCGCCTGATCGCGCTCGCCAATGGCCTGAATGCCTCCGGGAGCCTCACCGAGGATCGCTTCTGGGAGGCCGAGATGTCGGCGCTGGTGGCCAAGCAGCTGGAGAACGGAAAAGATGCGCCGATCGACGGCGCGTTGGACCATCACTACCAGACCAATCCCTGCGCCTACGACAAGCTGAACTATCTGCTGGAGCACGAGAGCGAGTCGGT
>JBBQBW010000350.1:0-3866 GCA_038318025.1 Burkholderiales bacterium
GGCGGTGGAGGGCCCGGTGCGCCAGACCTTCGTGGCCGAGCTGGTCTCGGACGCCAACCTCTCCAACGCGGTGGCGCTCAACTCCACGTCGTTCCAGTTGGCGCGCATGCTCGGCCCGGCGCTCGCGGGGCTCCTGATCGCGGGCGTGGGCACGGGCTGGGTCTTCATCCTCAACGCGGTGAGCTTTTGCGGGGTCATCGGCTCATTGCTGGCGATGCGCGTCGCCCAGTTGCACCGGCATGGACGCAGCGCGCGCAAATCTGCCTCCCTGCTCGAAGGCTTCCGCTATGTGCGCGGAAGGCCCGATCTGCTGGCGGTCTTCGCCATGCTCTTCCTCATGGCGACCTTCGCCATGAACTTCGCGGTTTTCGTGTCGACCATGGCCGTGACCGTCTTCGGCACAGGCTCAGGCGGGTTTGGCCTCCTCTCCTCGATGCTCGCCATCGGCGCGGTCGCGGGCGCACTCGGCTCGGCGCGGCGCGAGAAGCCGCGAGCCATCCTGCTGCTGGGGAGCGCCTTCCTGATGGGCCTGCTCTTCGTCGTCGCGGCAATGATGCCTACCTACCTTGCCTTCGGCATCGCGCTCATGGCGCTGGGTTGGGCCCAGCAGACCTTCATGACCACCGCCAACAGCACGGTGCAGCTCTGGACCGAGCCGGCGATGCGCGGGCGGGTGATGGCGATCTACATGGCCATCGTGAACGGCTGCACCCTGCTGGGCGCCCCGTTCGTGGGATGGGTGGCGAATCGCTATGGCGCCCGCTGGTCGCTCGCGGTGGGAGCCACCGCGGGTCTCCTCGCCGCCGGCGTCGGCCTTCACTACCTGGTGCGCCACCGCGGCTTGCAGGCGAGGCGCGACGGATGGCGGGTGCGCTTCACCCTCACCGAGCCGCGGGTGGCCGGGACTTTCCGCTCGGAAGAGCCGGAGCGCGAGGCGCGATGAAGGGCCTCGAGACCAGCGGCCCTCGTCACCCCGGGCGTCGCAGCGCGACGATGGCCCGGGGTCCAATTCGATCCAACGGATCAGCGCTTTCCCGGCATTCCGGCTAGATGACCACCAGGTGCTTCTTCTGCGCGCCCGTTACCGCGGCAAGGGGTATCGCCTGGTCGAGCGTCACCAGGCGCCCGCCGTGCGAGACGGCCAGTGCCAACAGATACACGTCCGTCAACTGCGCCGGCCCATGGATGCGAGCGGGATCGATCATGCGAGCGTCGAGCACGCTTGCGTCATCGGGCCAGAATTCGTGCGCTCGATGCTCCGTGGCCTGCCGCAGGCGCTCCACGATTGCGGCCACCGGCTGGCGCTCGGGGTACGCCGGCTGCGACATCACGCGCACACAGCCATTCTGGGTGATGGGACAACTGGCCCAACCCGCCCCCGCGTGCTCGTGGAACCATCGCGTAGCTTGGGCATGCAGGGCGTGATTGCCGTCGAACAATGCGATGAGGACATTCACGTCCAGCAGCGCGCGCATCAGTACGCGTCGCCCTCGCGCAGCTTGCTGACGAGATGGTTGGTCACCACCGCACTGCCGCGACGGGGAAAGGGCCGGATGCCATAGCGCGACGCGGGCTCCTTCGACACCAGCGCCGCAGGTTGCGGCGCGGTCAGCGCTGCCCGGGCGAGCTCCGAGATCACTTCGCCGGCGGTCTTGTTTTCGCGGCGCGCGCGCTCCTTGGCGGCCTGGAGGACGTCATCAGCGATGTCGAGGGTGGTTCTCATGCATCTGATGCTACTGCATCAATGCATCAGATGTCAAGCTAATGCCTCCGGGATGCCGGGTTGCCGGACTTCCGGTATGATGGCGCAAAGGAGGCGTCAGCCATGGAGCTCGCGAAAATCGGAAAGAAGGGCCAGCTCACGATCCCGCGGTCGGTGCTCCGCGCGGCGGGCATCGTGGAAGAGTCGCGCGTGGTGATCGAGGCCATGCCCGACGGGGCGATCGTGATGCGCCCGGTGGCCGTTTATCCCGTGGAGATCTATTCCGACGCGCGTGTGCGGGAGTTCGAAGAGTCCAACACCCTCCCCGCCGCGATGGAGAAGCGGGTACAGGCGTACGTCAAGGGTAAGCGCCAGAAGCGTTGAGGGCGGTGCGAGTCTTCCTCGACGCGAACGTGCTCTCCAGCGCGGCCCACCGCGAAAGCAGTTCGATGCGCGTGTTCTTCGCGCTCGCCGCGAGCGGTGCCTGCAGCCTGGTCTCCTCCGCCTACGCGATCGAAGAGGCCCGCAGGAACATCGCGGCCAAGCATCCACGCCGCCTCGCCGACCTCGAGAAGCTGATCGAGTCGCTCGAGACGTGCGCCGAACCCAGCCCGGCCACCATCGCCTTCGCCGCCAAGGCCGGGTTGCCGCCAAAGGATGCGCCGATCCTGGCCGCGGCGATCGAGGCGCAGTGCCACGTGCTCGTCACCGGCGACCGCACGGATTTCGCAATCCTGTTCGGTCAGCGGGTCCGGGGGACGGTGGTGATGCTTCCTGCCGAGGCGATCGAGCTGCTGCTGGGTTAGCAGTTACGGATGGACGTCGAAAGCGTCCACGACAATGTACGACCCATTGGTGTTGATCACCTCGAGCTTCAGCGTATGCGGGCCGTTGGCGAGCCCATCCACCTTGAACGCCGTAATCGCGCCGCTGTGCATCCGAGGTCGATGCAGGGTCATCCCGGCGAGCCTTCAGGACAGCCGCGAAGCGAGCAGCGTGGCGATGCCGAGGAAGGAGAAAAAACCGGTGATGTCGGTGATGGTGGTGAGCACGATCGAGGAGGATTGCGCCGGGTCCAGGCCAAAGCGGCTGAGCGCGATCGGCACGATCGCGCCGGCGCTGCCGGCGATGGTCATCGCGATCACCATCGAGGAGGCGATGATCACCACCAGCGCCATCGAGCCGCTCCAGAAATAGACCGCGAGCCCGGTGGTGGCCGCCACCGCGAGCCCGTTCACGAGCCCCGCGCCCGCTTCCTTGGCGAGCACGCGCGGCCAGTGGCGCAGGCCGATCTCGCGCAGCACCAGGCCCCGCATCGTCACGGCCAACGCCTGCGCCCCGGTGTTGCCCGACTGCCCCGCCACCACCGGCATCAGCACCGCGAGCGCCGTGAAGCGCGCGATCGTGTCCTCGAAAAGACCGACCACGGCGGCCGCGAGGAAGGCGGTGAGCAGGTTCACCTGCAGCCACGGCAGGCGCTTCTTCACGGCGAAGAGCGAGCTCGACAACGCGCGCTCCTCGCGGCTGGCACCCACCATCGTCTGGATGTCCACGCTCGAGGCCTGCTCGAGCGCCGAGACGAGTGCTGCGTGCCGGATTGCGCCCACGAAGCGCCCCTCGACGTTGACCACCGGCAACTCCGTGATCGGCTTCTGCTGCAGCAGCGCCACGACGTCCTCCTGCGGGTCCAGCGCCTGCACCGCCGCCAGCAGCGGGCGCGTGATCTCGCGCAACGGGCGCGCGTCGTCGGTGACGGCCAGGTCCTGGATCTCCACGCGCCCGGTGAGCCGTCCCGCGTCGTCCACCACGAAAAGCTCGCGCAACCCATGGCGGCGCATCGCCTTCAGCCGTACCAGCGCCTGGCCGACCGAGAGGCTTTCGTGCAACGGGGTCGCATCCGCGTCCATGAGGCGCCCGGCCGCGCTCTCCGGGTAACTCAGCAGGTCACGCAGCTCGCGCGCCACCTGCGGATCGAGGGCGGCGAGGCGGCGCTCGCGCTCCTCGGGCTCCCACTGGCCCGCCACGGCGGCCGCGGCCACGGGTTCGGCCTCCGCGAGGACCTGGCTCGCCAGCGCATCGGGCAGCCGCTCGAGGAGTGCGCGCGCGACATCGGGCCCGAGCGCCTGCCACGCGCGCACCACGGCATGGGCCGGCTGATCGGAGA
>JBBQBW010000351.1:0-3823 GCA_038318025.1 Burkholderiales bacterium
TGCTGTCGGCGGTGGCCCATCCCCACTTGCGCGATCACAGCCTCGAGGCGATCGCCGGCCGCCTCGGCATCGCCCTGGTCGGGCGCCACACCGCGATGGGCGACGCCTTCATGACCGCGGAGATTTTCCTGCGCCTGCTGGCGCTGCTCGCCGAGGATGGCATCACCACCCTGGGCGAGGCACTGGCGGCCTCCCGCGAGACTTATTATGTCCGCCTCCAATACTGACGATTCCGCGCGCGGGGGGTTCCTCGAGCGCCGGCTGGCGGGCGAGCAGCAGGTCCTCGCCCGGAAGCTTCGATCCCTGGTGCGACGCCCGCCCGTGACCTGCCGCGCCGAGACCCCGGTGCAGGATGCCGTGGCGCTCATGCATGCGCAGGGCGTGGGCTCGGTGGTGGTGGTCGACGCCGCCGGCGCGCCGGCCGGCATCTTCACCGCCCAGGACCTGGTCACGGTCACCGCGAGCCGTGAAGCCGGGGTCACGGTCGGCGCGGTGATGACGGCGTCGCCCTTCTCGCTGCCGGGCCATGCCATGGCCTACGAGGCCGCCCTGGCAATGGTCTCCCAGGGCTTCCGCCACGTGCTGGTGGTCGACGACGGCGAGCTCTCCGGCGTGGTCTCGGAGCGCGACCTCTTCTCGCTCCAGCGCCTGGGGCTTGCCGAGCTCACTACCGCGATCCGGCTCGCCGCGAGCGTGGAAGTGCTGGTCCACCTCACCGCCGAGATCCGCAAGCTCGCGCGCCTGCTCGTGGACGAGGGCGTGGCGCCGGAGCCGCTCACCCATTTCGTGTCGGTGCTGAACGACCGGCTGTGCCAGCGCATCCTCGATATCGAGCGCAAGCACCACCGCTGGTCGTCGATCGGCTGGTGCTGGCTCGCGTTCGGCAGCGAGGGACGGCTGGAGCAGACGTTCAGCACCGACCAGGACAACGGCATCGCCTTCGTGGCCCACGACGGCACCGCGGCCGGGGAGGTCCGGGCGCGCCTGCTGCCATTCGCCGGCCGCGTGAATGCGGCGCTCGACGCCTGCGGTTTCCCGCTGTGCAAGGGGCTGGTGATGGCCTCGAACCCGGAAATGTGCCTCTCTCTGGAGGAATGGAAGGCGCGCATCCGCGGCTGGGTGGTCACCCCCGCACCCAAGGACCTGCTCAACGCCTCGATCTTCTTCGACCTGAGGCCGCTGCACGGCGACGCCACCATTGCCTCCGAGCTCCAGGAAGACATCGGGCTCCTCGCCCGCGCGCACCCCGCGTTCCTGAGGCTCATGGCCGAGAACGCCCTCGAGTCGCGTCCCCCGCTGGGAACCTGGCGCGACTTCGTTACCGTGGACGCCGCCGGCCTCGCGCACTCGCTCGACCTCAAGCTGAACGGCGCCCGCCCCTTCATCGACGCGGCGCGAATCTACGCCCTCGCGCACGGTATCGCGCAGACCAACACCGCGGAGCGCCTTCGCGCCGTGAGGGAGCACATCGGCATGCATGCGTCCGAGGCCGAGGGGCTGGTGCAGGCCTTTTTCGTGGTGCAGGGGCACCGGCTGCGGGTCCAGGCGCCGCTCGCCGGGGACGCCCCGGCCGCCAACCGCCTGGATCCGGACCAGCTGAACCCGTTCGAGCGGCGGGTGCTGAAGGAGGCGTTCCTCCAGGCGCGCTCGCTGCAGAGCCGGCTGGCCCTGGACTACCAGATCTGAGCCCCCGGGTCCGGGGGGGTAGGGTTTACCCTAACGCCGATATTCCCAAGGTGCCACGGCCCCGATATGATGCGCTGGCGGTCATTGCGTTCAAGAAGCCCACGCCCGTACAAAATATAAAGAGGAGGAGCACATGCAGCTCACGGAGAGGCACAAGGAGTACTGGCACAAGAATCTCGTCATCACCGCGATCCTGCTGTCCATCTGGTTCGTGGTCACGTTTGTCGAGGCCTGGTACGCGCGGGAGCTGAACCAGTTCAGCTTCCTCGGATTCCCGCTCGGGTTCTACATGTCGGCACAGGGATCGCTTGCGATCTACGTGATCCTGATCGGGACCTACGCGTGGTACATGAACCGCCTCGACAAGGAATACGAAGTCGACGAGGGAGACGAATAATGAGCCAGTACATCCAGGCCAACCAGTCATCGCAGAAGGCTTTCTTCCAGCAGCTGAAGAAGTACTACGGGTTCTACACCATCGGCTTCCTCTCCTTCCTGGTGGCCCTCGCCATCGCCGAGCAGATGGGCATGTCGAAGAGATGGATCGGCTACTGGTTCCTGTTCGCCACCATCTTCCTGTACGCCGGCATCGGCATCATGAGCCGCACAGTCGACGCGGCCGAGTACTACGTCGCGGGAAGGCGCGTACCGGCGTTATTCAACGGCATGGCGACCGGCGCGGACTGGATGAGCGCGGCGTCGTTCATCGGCATGGCGGGCACGCTCTACCTGTCCGGGTTCGACGGCTTGTCGTTCGTCATGGGCTGGACGGGCGGTTACGTGCTGGTGGCGCTATTCCTGGCGCCGTATCTGCGCAAATTCGGCCAGTTCACGATTCCCGACTTTCTTGGCGAACGCTACGGCGGCAACATCGTGCGCAGCGTCGGCATCTTCGCGGCGATCCTGTGCTCCTTTACCTATGTCGTGGCGCAGATCTACGGCGTGGGCCTCATTACGAGCCGCTTTACCGGGCTCGAGTTCGGCATCGGCGTGTTCGTGGGCCTGGGCGGCATCCTGGTGTGCTCGTTCCTGGGCGGCATGCGGGCGGTCACCTGGACGCAGGTGGCGCAGTACATCATCCTGATCATCGCCTACATGACGCCGGTGGTCTGGCTGTCCTGGAAGCACACCGGCAACCCGATTCCGCAGCTGGGCTACGCGACGGCGCTGCAGAAGGTGACCGAGCGCGAGAAAGTGCTCACCAACGATCCGAAGGAGATCGAGGTGCGCAACATCTTCAAGGCGCGCGCCGCCGCTGCCGACGAGAAGCTGAAGAACGTGTCCACCGCCTTCGCGGCGGACAAGGCCGCCGCCGAGAAGAAGGTTGCGGACCTGAGGGCCGCTTCGGCGCCCGCGCCCGAGATCGCGGCCGCCGAGAAAGCCGTGGTGTCGGTGAAGGACGAGGCCTCGGCCAAGGCGGCATGGACTGCCGAGAAGGGACTGGCCGCCCGAGCCAACCCGCCGAGGCCGCATGCCACGCCTTTCCCCGGCAAGGATGAAAAGGCGCAGGACATTGCGCGCCGCAACTTCCTCGGCATCGTGTTCTGCATGATGATCGGCACGGCCGCGCTGCCCCACATCCTGATGCGCTACTACACAACGCCCAGCGTCAAGCAGGCACGCCAGTCGGTGACGTGGTCGCTGTTCTTCATCTTCCTGCTCTACTTCACCGCCCCGGCGCTCGCCGTGCTCGCCAAGTACGACGTCTACCACTTCCTGGTGGGCAGCAGCTTCGCGAGCCTGCCGGCCTGGGCGGCGAACTGGGCAGCGGTCGATCCAACACTGCTATCGATCACCGACATCAACAAGGACGGGATCGTGCAGCTGGCCGAGATCGTGCTGGGCGGCGACATCATCGTGCTGGCTACCCCGGAGATCGCGGGGCTGCCGTACGTCGTGTCGGGCCTCGTTGCCGCGGGCGGCCTCGCCGCGGCGCTCTCGACCGCGGACGGCCTGCTGCTCACCATCGCCAACGCGCTGTCGCACGACCTCTACTACAAGATGCTCGACCCCAACGCGACGACGAGTCGCCGGGTGACGGTGTCGAAGGCCCTGCTGCTGGTGGTGGCGTTGGTCGCCGCATACGTGACCTCCCTCAAGCCCGGAAGTATCCTGTTCCTGGTGGGGGCGGCGTTCT
>JBBQBW010000352.1:0-3817 GCA_038318025.1 Burkholderiales bacterium
AATGCGGTCCACGGGCCGCGGCGCGACGGGCTTCACGCAGATCTCGCGCGCCAGGATCTCCACGATCCGCACGGCGGCCTGCCCGTCCCAGAGCGCGGGGCGGCGTCCCTTCAGGGCGCGGCTCGCGAGCACTCGCCGGACTGCAGCGACCACCGCCGCGGGCTCGGTGCCCGCGAGGATGTTGGTGCCCTCCTCCACGGTCACCGGCCGCTCGGTGTTCTCGCGCACCGTCACGCACGGCACGCCGAGCGCGGTGGTCTCCTCCTGCAGGCCGCCACTGTCGGTCAGGACCACGGCGGCGTCCTTCCACAAGTGCAGGAACGACATGTACGCTTGCGGCCCCATCAGCTCGACATTCGGCCCCAGGTCGATGGCGAAGCGCTCCAGGCATGCACGGGTGCGCGGATGGACCGGGAAAACGAGCGGCAGGTCGCGCGCGATCTCGCGCAACGCCGTGGCGACGCGCTCCAGGGCTTCCGGCGAGTCCACGTTCGAGGGCCGGTGCAGCGTGACCACGCCGTAGCGGCCGAGGCGGCGCTTCACCGCGTCGGTCTCGAAGGCCGCTGTATCGACATCGGCGAGGCGCGCGGCCTGGTAGAGCAGGTTGTCCACCATCACGTTGCCGACGTCGAAGACGCGCTCCATCGGCTTGCCCTCGCGCTCGAGGTGCTGGTGGCCGCTTTTCTCGGTGACGAAGAACCAGTCGCTGATGGCGTCGGTCACGCGGCGGTTCACCTCCTCGGGCATCGCCATGTCGCCGCTGCGAAGCCCCGCCTCGACGTGCGCCACGGGAACCCCCGCCTTCTTCGCCACGATCGAGCAGGCGAGCGTCGAGTTCACGTCCCCCACCACCAGCACGGCGGCGGGCCGCTCCCGCGCGACGAGCTCCTCGTAGGCGGCCATGATCTTGCCGGTCTGCTGGGCGTGGGTGCCGCCGCCGCAGCCGAGGCGCACGTGGGGCTCGGGGATGCCGAGCTCCTCGAAGAACACCTCGTTCATCTCGCGGTCGTGGTGCTGCCCGGTATGCACGAGGCGGTGGTCGAAGGCGCCTTGCGCCTCGAGGGCCCGCACGATCGGGGCGATCTT
This sequence comes from Burkholderiales bacterium, assembly GCA_038318025.1. Lineage (GTDB taxonomy): Bacteria > Pseudomonadota > Gammaproteobacteria > Burkholderiales > Usitatibacteraceae > Usitatibacter. The sequence goes on from JBBQBW010000352.1 coordinate 1,087, forward strand.
CATGAAGTTGGGCCGGGCGCCGGCGACGAGGTGCAGGATGGGTTTCATGCGGCTTGCCGCGCGAGGACGGGCTCGCGATAGTTTTCGAAGCCCGCGGCCGTCACTCCGCGGGAAAGGAATTTGTCGAGGCGCTCCAGCGAGTACGGTGTCAGCGCCTTGGGGTGGCCGATGACCACGAAATCCTCGCGGCCGAGGGCCCGCCACTCGCGCGCCGCCGCCTCCAGGAAGCTCGCCTTGTAACCGTCGAGGGAAACCACGGTCGTCGAGGCGCGCGTGAGCTTGCGGCGCAGGTCGCCACCCTCCATGGCGAGGGGCTGGCCGTCGCCGAAGGCGCGATGGCGCGCGCCGCCGAGCTTCTTCGCCGCGGCAAGACGCCAGAAGAATCCGGGGCCGACGCGGCGGCTCGCGATGGGCACCTCGAGGAACGCTCCGTGGGGCGCTTCCACCAGCGGGTCGGTGTCGAAGCGCCAGCGGCTTTTCCCCGGCGCGCCGCGAAAATCGTAGGGCTGCACCCGGCCCTCGGAGAGGCCGCCGGCGAACACCGTGCTGTCGATGGTGACGCCGTGGGCCAGGAGCGCTGCGCGGATCTTCTCGAACGGCTGGATCACCCAGCCGCCGGCGCGGTAAGCGAACGCGGCCTGCGGCCCCGCCAGCTCGCGCAACACCGCGGTGTAGCGAGCGACGATGTCGTGGATCGCGTCGGGGTTGAAGGCATGCAGCGCGTAACGTGCGACGTCGATGTCCCAGCGCTCGCCGGTCCAGCGCGAGTCTTCCCAGTGGGGATGGATGTGGAGCTGGACTTCGTGGCCGGAGCCCGCCATCCGCGCCACCTGGCGGCAGATCGCGTCGTGCTCGCGGCGCAGCTGCTCCGAGCGCGCCATCTCCGAACGCAGCCGCAGGATGTAGCCCGCGTCGACGAAGAGCACGAGGCGCGCGCCGTGGCGCGCGGCGAGCGCGGCGATCGCCTCGGTGGGCTCGAGCACCGAGCGCTCGAGCGAGCCGGTCTCGCGGCCGAAGTACACCTCGTAGTCCAAGGTCAGCAGGGTATTCATGCGCAGTCGATCGCCGTTCGCAGCACCGTCGGCCCGACAAGCCGCGCGCTCCAGCGCAGCGTGCTGGCGGGCACCTTCTCGTCGAAGCGCCGCGACACCCAGCCCGCGATCGGCGCCGTGGAGGCGTGGAGCCGCTCGACCGTGGCGCCCGGCAGTTCCGCCAGGCGCAGGCGAAGCGTGCGCCTGCCGCGGGTGAGCGCGAAGCCGCCGGGTATTTCCTCCACGGTGCAGCGCTCGTCGACGTGGAAGAAGACCTCGACGTCGTGGGCTCCCTTCATCTCCAGCTGGTCCTCGACGGCGAGGGTGCGCGAGCGCTTGTCGAGGGTGATGCGGCGCTGGTGGGCGACGGGATCGGGCAGGACCGAGTAGCCGTCGTGCCGTCCCTCGAAGAAATCCTGGTCCACGGCCGCCATCCACGCCGTGCACTCGGCGCGGGCGTGGCGCAGCCACATGAAGTTGCCGCCCTGCAGCGACTGGTCCTGCCCGTCGATGCGCACCGTGTTGTGCGCCGAGGTGCCGCGGAAGTAGGCGCGCCACTCGGGATCGGTGTGGTAGGCATACGTCCCCGGGTCGACCAGGAACTCGTCGCCGCCCACGGATAGCGTGAAGGAAAGCGCGTCGGCATGACCATGGGCCGCGATCTCGCGGTAGCCCAGGGCGCCCGAGTCGGCCACGACGCGGATCTCCTCCGCGGTCTCGAAGTCGCAGCCCAGGACGTGGTAGCCGCCGTCGGGGAACGACTGGCGCACCGGAAGCCGCGCGGGCTCGGAGCGCAGGACCGCGAAGCGCGCATCGGCGCCGGACCCCATCAGCCAGCGGGTGCGGTCGTCCAGGCGCCCGGCCTTGACGGCGAACTCGGGCCGCTCGAAGAGCAATGCGGCGATGGCGAGCGCGGCCTTGAAGCGGTCGAAGCCCTCGCGCGGGTCGAGGCGCACGGCGAAGGCGTCGTCGCAGTCACCGAACATCGGCAGGTTGCCGCCCACGTCCATGATGGACGCGAGGAACTCCATCATCAGCTCCAGCCGCCGCGTGTACTCGGGCGCAAAGTCGCGGCCGTTGGCGCGCGCGGCGAGCAGCGGCGCGAGGAGGAGGTCGAAGGCGAACTGCTGGTACGACACCGCCTGCTCGCGGTTCACGCCGTCGGGTCCGTTCTGCAGCAGCACCTCGCGCTCGAGGATCACGCCCGCGGCCTCGCGCCAGTGGGTGGCGCGGGCCCAATGCGGCCAGGCGAGCGCCGCCACGTACACGCCCGCCGCCTCGCCGATCAGGTGATTGTTGGCCGAGGAGTGGAGCGAAAAATGCCCGCAGGTGAACTCGGCGTGCTGGTAGACCGATTCGAGCCAGCGGTCGCGGAAGGCGGCGGCGCCCTCGCCTTCGAAGAGCGCCGACTGCGTGCCGCCCACGAGCTGCCAGGCGAGCGCCCAGTTCATGAGGCGCAGCCCGGTCTCCAGCGAGCTCGCCCAGTTGGCGCCCATGCGGTGCGGGCAGGCCTCGAACCAGCTCTCGAGGTGCTCGCGCAGTGCCGCGCCGAAGCGCGCCTCGCCGGTGAGCGCGTAGGCCTGGGCCAGCGTCACCAGGTGCACGTGGCGATTGGGCTCCCACAGGTACTTGCAGTCGCCCACGATGCGCGCGTCGCGGTAGTCGAGCTGCTTGCCGAATTTCAGCGGCGCCTCGACCCC
>JBBQBW010000353.1:0-3815 GCA_038318025.1 Burkholderiales bacterium
ACTTCCTTGTGCTTACCGGCGACGACGAGGTCCGCGGCTTCCAGCATCGCCGCGACACCCATGGGGAAGAGGCGATCGAAGTAGACCGTGCCGAGCGTGTCGTTCTCGGAGACCGGAGTCTGCTTCTGCAGCACCACCGGACCCTCGTCGAGCCCGTCGGTAGGACGGAAGATGGTGAGCCCGGTCTTCTTCTCGCCGCGCGAGAGCGGCCAGTTGATCGACGAGGGCCCGCGGTATTTCGGCAGCAGCGACGGGTGGTACTGGATGGTGCCGTGCTTCGGGATGTTCACGAATTCCTGGGGCGCGAACTGCAGCACGAAGGCCATGATGCCGATGTCGGCTTCCAGGCCCTGCATCGCGGCGGTGGCCTCGGGGCTCTTCAGGCTCGGAAACTGGAACGGCTTGAGCCCCTTCTCCTGGGCCGCGACCTTCATGGGATCGGGCTTGGCGCCTTCCTTCTCGGGGGCGACGAAGACGCCGGCGACAGTGTCGCCGCGCGCGAGGAAGGCTTCGAGGACGGCTTTGCCAAAATCCTGCTGACCGATAAGCGCGATTTTCATCTTGTTCGAGTTCTCGATGTCGTTTGCAAAAGGACGACCAGCGGCAAATGTCGGCTGCGGCGTCCGACCGAGCTGAGCGGCCCGAAGGGTCCGCTCAAGCGGCTACTTTCTTGGGCGGCGCGGAGAACGCACCCGCGCCCTTCAACTGCTCCACCTTGGCAGCGTCGTAGCCGAGCACTTCCTTCAGCACCTCGTCGGTGTGCTCGCCGAGAGTGGGGCTGCGCTCGATCTTCGCGGGCGAGGCCGACAGCTTGATCGGCATGCCGACGTTGAACCACTTGCCGCGCGGCGGGTGGTCGAGCTCGACCCACATGTCGCGGCCGCGCACGTGCTCGTCGGTGGCGAGGTCGGTGGTGGACATGATCGGGCCGCACGGCACGTCGAGCGGGTTCAGGATCGCCATCAGCTCGCGCTTGGTGTGCTTCTCGGCGAACTTGTTGAGCAGCGTCCACACCAGCGCCTGGTTCTTGCGCCGCTCGGCGATGGTCGCCACACGCGGGTCGGTGGCGAGGTCGGGCACCCCGACATCGGGCCCGATGCGGCCGGCGAGCCCCGCCCATACCGCCTCCTGCACCACGACATAGAGCCAGTCGTTGGCTCCGTGGGGCTTGCAGTGGATCGCGTTGCCGAGCTGGCCGCCGCCGGAGTCGTTCCCCGCGCGCGGCACGTCGCCCATGTTCTGGTAGGTCGGCACCGAGTACTCGGCGAGCGACTGGCGCTCGAGCCGCTGGTGGTCGCGGAACTTCACGCGGCAGAGGTTCATCACGCCGTCCATCATCGCGACCTCGACGTATTGGCCTTCACCCGTTCGGTTGGCCTGGTGAAGTGCCGCGAGGAGCCCGATCGCGAGGTGCAGGCCGGTGCCGGAGTCTCCGATCTGGGCGCCGGTGACGAACGGGGGGCCGTCGGGCACGCCGGTGGTGCTCATCGCCCCGCCCATGGCCTGGGCCACGTTCTCGTACGCCTTGAAGTCCGAATAGGGCCCGGAGGAGCCGAAGCCCTTGATCGAGCCCACCACGATCTTCGGGTTGATCTCGTGGATCTTGTCCCAGGTGAAGCCGAGGCGCTCGAGCACGCCAGGGCCGAAGTTCTCCATCATGATGTCGCACTTCTTCAGCAGGTCGACGAACACCTGCTTGCCCTCGGCGCTCTTCATGTTGACCGTGATCGAACGCTTGTTGCAGTTCAACATCGTGAAGTACAGCGAGTCCGCGTTGGGCACGTCGCGCAGCTGCCCACGCGTGGCGTCGCCCTGGGGAGGCTCGAACTTGATCACGTCCGCACCCATCCACGCCAGCAGTTGCGAACAGGTCGGGCCCGCCTGCACGTGGGTCATGTCGAGGATTCTTACGCCCTTGAGTGCTTCCATGGTCTAGGCCTTTGCCTTTTTGGCGTTGGGGTTGAGGCTCGTGATCCGGCCGCTCTCGGTTCCGGCGGTCTCGTCGATCACGGCGTTGATCAGAGTGGGCTTGCGCGAGCGAACCGCCTCCTCCATTGCCTTCCTCAATTGCGCCGGGGTGGTGGCGTTCACTCCCACGCCGCCGAAGGCCTCGATGATCTTGTCGTAGCGAGCGTTCTTCACGAACACCGTCGGCGCCGGGTCGCGGCCCGTGGGGTCCTTGTCGGTGCCGCGGTAGACGCCGTTGTTGTTCATGATGACGATGCACACCGGCAGGTCGTAGCGGCAGATGGTCTCGACTTCCATGCCCGAGAAGCCGAAGGCGCTGTCGCCCTCGATGGCGATCACCTGCTGTTTCGTGACCACTGCCGCGGCGACACAGTAGCCCATGCCGATGCCCATGATCCCCCAGGTGCCGACGTCGATGCGCTTCCTCGGCTTGTACATGTCGACGATCGAGCGGGTGAAGTCGAGCGCGTTGGCGCCCTCGTTCACCAGCATCGCGTCGGGGTTCGCCTTCACGACGTCGCGCACGACGTTCAATGCGCTGTGGAAATTCATCGGCGACGGATCCTTGGCGAGCGTCTCGGCCATCTTCGCCACGTTCCTCGCCTTGCGCTCGTCGATGGCGCCGGTCCACTCGGCCGGCGGCTTCCGCCACCCGGAGCCCATGCCCGCGAGCATCGCCGAGACGCACGAGCCGATGTCGCCGATCACGGGGGCGTCGATCTTCACGTTGCTGTCGGCCTCCTGCGGCCAGATGTCGACCTGCACAAATTTCTGCCGTCCCCACGCCTTGTGGTCCTTGCCGCCCCAGGCCTTGCCCTTGCCGTGGGAGAGCAGCCAGTTGAGCCGCGCCCCGATCAGCATCACGACGTCGGCTTCGGGCAGGACGTAGGAACGCGCCGCCGAGGCCGACTGCTCGTGGGTATCGGGCAGCAGGCCCTTGGCCATCGACATCGGCAGGTACGGGATGCCGGTCTTCTCGATCAGCGCCCGGATGTCGGCGTCGCACTGCGCGTAGGCGGCCCCCTTGCCAAGCACGATGAGCGGCTTCTTCGCGCCCCTGAGGAGGTCGAGTGCCCGCGTCACCGCTTCCGGTGCCGGAATCTGGCGCGGCGCGGGGTCCACCACCTCGATCAGCGTCGAGCGGCCGGTGGCGGCGTCCAGCGTCTGGGCGAAGAGCTTGGCCGGCAGGTCGAGATATACGCCGCCCGGACGGCCCGACACCGCCGCGCGAATGGCGCGCGCGATGCCCACGCCGATGTCTTCGGCATTCAGCACGCGGAAGGCGGCCTTGGCGACCCCCTTGGCGATGGCGAGCTGGTCCATCTCCTCGTAGTCGCCCTGCTGCAGGTCCACGACCTCGCGCTCCGACGAGCCGCTGATGAGGATCATCGGGAAGCAGTTGGTGGTGGCGTGCGCGAGCGCCGTGAGGCCGTTGAGGAAGCCGGGCGCCGACACCGTGAGACAGATGCCGGGTTTCTGCGTGAGGAAACCCGCGATCGACGCGGCGTAGCCCGCGTTCTGCTCGTGGCGGAAGGAGATCATGCGCAGCCCTTCGGCCTGCAGCATGCGCGTGAGGTCGGTGATCGGGATGCCGGGCAGGCCGAACACGGTGTCGATGCCGTTCAGCTTCAGGGCATCGATCACCAGGTGGAAGCCGTCGATCGTGGCCTGGGGAGCGCTGTCCGGGGCGCTGCCGGCCTGCGTCGAGGCAGCGGCGGTGGGTGGGGTGGCGGTGGCCATCTGTTTCCTCCGGGGGGGCGCCACGGCCGCGAAGGGGCCTGGCGAGGTGAATTTGGGACCTGCGGGATCAGGCTACAATGTTAAGAAAATGGCCTCCCAGCCCACCT
>JBBQBW010000354.1:0-3788 GCA_038318025.1 Burkholderiales bacterium
GTGCCGGTCATGTCGATCGATTCGCCGCAGGGAACATTCCAGCAATGTAGGGCGCGGTCGAGGGGTGCGGCCTGAGCAGTTTTCAACCGAGCGTGCAAGAACGTTGCGGGGACACCAGTGACATAGGTGATCTCCGTGGCGTCTGCCCGGCACCGTTGAACAGACAGGTCCAGCCGCCGCTGGCATATACTTATGGCATATACCATTGCAGAGGCGCTCTCGATGCCCAGCCGAACCCGCACCTTCCACAACGGCCGTAGCACTGCCGTTCGCATTCCCGCCGAGTTCGGCTTCAGGGCTGGAGAGGAGGTCCTCGTCTCGCAGGAGGCTGACGGCACCGTGCGGATCGTCCGGGCCGCGGCGTTCAGCACCTTCTTCGCGGCCGTCGACCGCATGCGGGCCGAGGGGAGCGATCCAGCCGGTGATCCGCCGTTGCCGCGCCCGGGGATGGGGTTCCCCCGCAGTGTCGATCTCGCCCGGGAGCCGGCGGCACCCTACCGAGCTACGCGCGCCCCAAGCAGAAAGAAGCGCGGATGAAAACCCTTCTCGACACCAACATCGTCTCGCTGGCCATGTCCGCCGATGCCGCGGTGTTGCGGCAACTCTCGCGCATCGGTACGGGGGACGCGGCGATCTCGGCTGTGACGCACGCCGAGGTTCGTTTCGGCCTGGCGCGTCTGCGCCAATCGGGAGCCGGCGCGGCGCTCCAGCGCAAGCAGGAGCTCTACGACCGGCTGCTCGACCACCTCGAGGTACTGCCCTGGGACCGCGATGCCGCGGAAGCCTATGCAGTCGAGCGCGTGGCGTGCGAGGCCGATGGCGAGTCGCTGGACCAGGCCGACCTCATGATCCTCTCGCACGCCGCCGCCACCGGGCGCGTGCTGGTGACTCGGGATGCGGCGCTCTTGCGGCGGGATAGGAAGGGGCCGGGCAAGGCACGCGTGGTTGTGTGGTGAGGTAAACCACTCCCTCCATGGAGCCGTTGTAAGGCCACCGAGGGCGTCCGGCTCGCGTCGTCGGGGCTTATACTTACTTGGAGTGTCCCGGAAGGCTACATCGCCTTCGTGGAAGAGCTTCCCGGCGCCAATGCGCAGGGAAGGACCCTAGATGAGGCGCGTGAGCACCTTCGCGAGGCAGTGGAGTTGGTCATCGAGGCCAAGCGCCAGCTCGCCGCCCAGCTCATCCAAGGCAAGTCAGTCACTCGCGAGCCCTTCAAGCCAGCGGCGTGAAGCGGGCGGATCTTGTGCGCCATTTGCGCAAGTGCGGATGCGCACTGCTGCGTGAAGGCTCGCGGCACACAGGGCTGGCGTGCGGCTGGACATCGTCGTCGAGGCCGACTCCCTCGAAGCCCAGAGGGCGTTGGTGCTGCGCCAGGGCTGCCGTACCGTGAGCCATCCGAAAACCTTCGCCAAGGAGATCGCAGGCGGAGACATGGGGGCGCTGCCGATCACGCATCCCAGCATCGAGAGGCGCGTCGTGATTTCGACCACGACTCACCACCCCCTCGGACGCGCGGCACGGCTGGTGGCAACCACGATCCGGCGCCTGCTCGAAGATTGACGCTCGCGTTCGCCAGCATTAGTAACCGCCAGGGCGTCGATTCAAGCCAGCTGGAAGGGTGCTAGGTAGGCGTTCTCGGGACGCTATTCGCTCCTTCCTTGTGCCTTCAAGCGGTGCCGCTCGCTGGCTTCGGGCTGCATTTCGGCCCGCCCGAGTTCTTTTGCCTGATGGTAGTCGGCCTCTCTCTCGTTACCGGTCTAGCCGGTCGCTCGCTTACCCGGGCGCTGCTGTCCGCGTTCATCGGCTTGCTGATCGCTATGGTGGGAATCGACCCGGTAATGGGCGCGCCTCGATTCACTTCGCTGCGTAGGCGGGGAGCTAACGACTTGTACCCGAATTGGGTATAATCGTACCCTTAATGGGTACAAAACTCCCCAAATCGGGTAGCAAAGCGTCGAGCAGCCCCGGCCTCGCGGACGCACTCTTCACGCGCACCCAACAGGGTGTCCTGGGCCTGCTCTTCGGCCAACCGGATCGAAGTTTCTTCGCTACCGAGCTCATTCGCCAGGTCGGCATGGGCTCCGGATCGGTCCAGCGTGAGCTTGCAAGGCTCGAGCAGAGCGGCCTCGCGGTTGTAAGCCGCGTCGGCAATCAAAAGCACTACCAGGCCAATCCGGATTCACCGCTGTTCGCGGAGCTGGCGTCCATCGCCCAGAAGACCTTCGGCATCGCGGGCCCGCTCCAGCAGGCGCTTCAGCCTTTGGCGTCGCGAATCAAGGCGGCCTTTGTGTTCGGTTCGCTCGCCAAGCGGACCGACACGGCGAAGAGCGACATCGACGTGATGGTCATCAGCGACGACCTGGATTACGCGGACGTATTCGCGGCACTGGAGCCTGCAGCCACAAAGCTCGGGCGTCCGGTCAATCCGACGATCCAGTCCACCAGGCAGTGGCACAAGCGTTTGAAGGAAGACAACGCTTTCAACATCCGCGTCTCGCAACAACCCAAGATCTGGCTAATCGGCTCCGAAAGTGTCATCGCCGCTTGAAAGACTCGCAGGACCGAACAAGGCGCTGACGGCGGAGCCGCCCGACGCCGTCGAATTCGCGACGTTGCGCGATTCCGGTCTCGATCGCTTGAAGGACGCCGAACTCCCTCAGCTCTCGATTGCATCTCGCTTCGACCTCGCCTACAACGCGGCGCACGCTCTCTGCCTCGCGGCTCTTCGATGGCACGGCTATCGCGCGAGCAACCGCTACATGGTCTTCCAGGTCTTGCCGCACACGCTGGGCCTCGGCCCGGAAGTCTTTCGCGTCCTCTCCAAGGCGCACGATCAGCGCAACGCATCCGAGTACGTCGGAAAGTTCGACGTCGATGAGCGATTGGTCACGGATGTCATTGCAGCCTGCGGGAAGGTGGCGGCGAAGCTAAGGGAATTGCCGCTTCCCGGCTGAAAATCGAAGTCGTCGGACATGGGCGTGCCGCGGGTGTGCCACGAGAGAGCGTCTACCGCGCGCTCTCCGAAGGTGGTAATCCCCGGTTCGATACGCTCCACGCGATCCTGAGGGCCGCTGGATTCAAGTCGGCTGTTCGGCGGGCGTAGCCGGCTCGCTGCCTGATCAAGTCAACGTGGTTCGAGTCCCTTCGTTGATTGCTATACTGACTTGCAAACCATGAACCTCACCGCCGTTTTCGAAAGAGTCCCTGAGGGCTATGTCGCCTTCGTGGAAGAGCTTCCCGGTGCGAATGCGCAGGGAAAAACGCTTGACGAAGCGCGTGAGAACCTGCGTGAGTCGGTCGTGCTGGTCATCGAGGCCAATCGCCAGCTCGCCGAAGACTTCATCCAAGGCAAGTCAGTCATCCGCGAGCCCTTCAAACCCGCGGCGTGAAGCGCGGCGATTTGGTGCGGCACTTGCAGAAGCATGGATGCGAGCTTCTGCGCGAAGGGTCGAAGCATTCGGTTTTCGTCAATACCTCATCGCGGCGCGTTTCCACGGTCCCGCGCCACCGCGAGATCAACGACTACTTGGCGATCAAGATTTGCCGCGATCTTGCCGCACCGGAGATCTAGGCTGAAGACCGGGACCGCGTTAACTGTGGTCTCGAGGGTAAACCGCGTGTCTGTGCCGGCGTCCCCGGCGGCCGATCCGCCCCTCGAGCGCCCGTGCATGGGAGCGCCGCGGAATGTGAGGAAGGCGCTTGGGACCTTTCCCGCGATGGGGGGTGACAACTGTCATGGATGCTTACGCGTACCCCCTCGAAGATCCCTTCGTCTTCACCTTGAAGCC
>JBBQBW010000355.1:0-3771 GCA_038318025.1 Burkholderiales bacterium
CTCCACGGCGAACCCGGCCGCGAGCAGCACCATCGCCGCGACGATCGCCGCAGCCATCGAGCGACGGCGCTGCGCCTCGAGCGCGCGGCGCGCCGCGCTGAAAGCCGCGCTCGACGCCGCCACCAGCCCGGCCGCCCCGACACCGTATCCCCATCCCGGCATCGAGCCGTCGACCGGCCAGGTCTGGGGTGCCACGATCCAGAGGTACAGGTAGGAGAAGACCGCCGCGCCGAAGAGCGATCCGGCCACCAGCATCAGCACCCCCATCGCCCACCACGAGGTGGCGCGCGGCCCGCTCATGTAGGTGGGCACCTCGACACCGCCGCCGATCGCCACCGGCGCGGTGGGCGCCGGATCCAGCGCCCATCCCCAGCGCAGCATCGCGGCGAGGGCCACGACGCCGCACGCGACGGCCGGCACCATGAACTTGCCGGTGAGGAGCAGGAAGAAGGCGGCCGTGAACACCGCAGCCACGAACGGCGACCACGTCGGCGGCGGCAGGCGCAGTAGGAACTGCGGCTTGCCGTCGAGGGGTGCGGTGACCAGCGCTTCGCGCCTGCCGGTGAGCGCGCCCGGCAGGTAGTAGCGGCCCGCCGCCACGTCCTTCGGCAGCGCGGGATCGTCCCACAGCGGGTATGCGCTGCGCACGATCGGAACGCTGCGGATGCCGTAGCGGCCGGACGGCAACCACTCCAGCGTGCCCGCGCCCCAGACGTTGCCGGCATTGCCCGCGTCCGATGGCCGGTAGCGGCGGGCGAAGTCGACGACGAAGAGCGCCACCCCGGCCGCGAACATGAACGCACCGAGCGTCGAGACCATGTTGAGCGTGTCCCATCCGTAGTTGGCCGCGTAGGTGTGCACGCGCCGCGGCATGCCCGCGAGCCCCGTCACGTGCATCGGGAAGAAGGCCACGTTGAAGCCCACGAACATGAGCCCGAACACCCAGCGCCCCACGCGCTCGGACAGCGCGTTGCGGCTCAACGCCGGCGCCCAGTAGTAGATCGCGCCGAAGAGCGGGAACACCATGCCGCCCACGAGCACGTAGTGCAGGTGCGCGACCACGAAGTAGGTGTCGTGCGCCTGGAAGTCGAACGGGATCACCGCGAGCATGACCCCGGTGAGCCCGCCGAGCACGAAGATGAAGAGGAAGCCCAGCACGAAGAGCGCGGGGGTGGTCGGCACCGGCTTGCGCGCGCAGAGTGTGGCGATCCACGCGAACACCTGGATCCCGGCGGGGATGGCCACCGCGAGGCTCGCCGCCTCGAAGAACGAGAGCGACAGGCGCGGGATCCCGGTGGCGAACATGTGGTGCACCCAGAGCCCGAAGCTCAGGAAGCCCGTGGCCACGAGCGCCAGCACCACGAGGCGGTAGGCCACGAGCGGCGTCTTCACGATCGTCGGCACCATCATCGAGACCATGCCCGCGGCCGGCAGGAAGATGATGTAGACCTCGGGGTGGCCGAAGAACCAGAACAGGTGCTGCCACAGCAGCGGGTCGCCGCCTCGCGTCGCGTCGAAGAACGGCCATTGGAAGGCGCGCTCGAGCTCGAGCAGCGTGGTGGCGAGGATCACCGCCGGGAACGCGAACACCACCATGACCGCGAACACCAGCATCGCCCAGGCGAACACCGGCATGCGCGCGAGGGTCATGCCGGGCGCGCGGGTGCGCAGCACGCCCACGATGATCTCGATGGCCCCCGCGATGGCCGAGATCTCGATGAAGCCGATGCCGAGCAGCCACAGGTCCTCGTTCACTCCGGGCGAGTAACGGCCGCTGGTGAGCGGCGGATTCATGAACCAGCCGCCGGTGGGTGCCAGGCCCACGAAAACGCTCGAGAAGAACACCAGCCCCCCGATCGCGTAGGCCCAGTAGGCGTAGGCCGACAGCCGCGGAAACGGCAGGTCGCGCGCGCCCAGCATGTTGGGGAGCATCAGCACGCCCATCGCCTCCACGGCTGGCACGGCGAAGAGGAACATCATCACCGTCCCGTGCATGGTGAAGAGCTGGTTGTAGAGCTCCGGCTTCACCAGCGTGTTCTCGGGGATCGCGAGCTGCGTGCGCATGACCAGCGCCAGCACGCCCGCCAGCAGGAAGAACACGAACGCGGTCGCGACGTACAGCGCCCCGATGAACGTGTTGTTGTACTCGGTGAGGATGCGCCAGCCCTTCGGATAGGCCCAGGCGCGCTCGAGCTGCGCCAGCTCCTCCGGGGGGCGCGGTGCGGGGTTCGGCAGCCCGCTCATCGCAACGTCCCCAGGTAGTCCACGATCGCGCCGAGCGATGCGCCGTCGAGGTGGTTGAACTCGGGCATGAGGTTGCCGGGCTTCACGTGCTGGCTCGACGCGACCCAGGTCGCGAAGGCCCGCGCATCGTTGGGCAGGATGCCGGCGCCCAGCGACAGGCGGCTCGCGACGTGCGTGAGGTCGGGGCCCAGGGTCCCCGCGGCGCCAGTGCCGCGCACCGCGTGGCAGCCCGCGCAGTGCTCGAGGAAGAGCGCGCCTCCGGGCCCCGCCGCCGCGGGCTGCGCGCGCCGCTGCGCCGCGCGCCACGCTTCGAAGCCGGCCCGCTCCTCGGCGATCACGAAAAGCGCCATCTGCGCATGCGGCCCGCCGCAATACTCCGCGCACTGGCCGCGGAAGGTCCCGGCGCGCGCCGCGAAAAGGCGCAGCCGGTTCTCGCGGCCCGGGATGAGGTCGAGCTTGCCCGCGAGTGCCGGTACCCAGAAGCTGTGCAGCACGTCCGCCGAGGCGAGCCGCACCTCGACCACGCCGCCGGCGGGGATGCGGATCTCGTTGGCGGTGACGAAGTCCGGGCGGCCCTCCGTGTCGAGGTAGGTCACCCGCCACCACCACTGGTGGCCCACCAGCGCGATGGCGACGTCGGGGCGGCCCGCGGGCGGCGGGCGCACGCCCTGCGCGAACGAATACGCCACGAGCGCCGCGAGCACCACCGCCGGGAGCACGATCCCGCCGCCCACGACGAGCGATGTCCTCGCAAGCGCGGGACGCGGGCCGCGCAAGGCGAGCACGGCCAGCACCCCCACCAGCAGCAGCACGAGCGCAGCGCCGGCTGTCATCACCAGGGTGAGGTCGTGGATGGCCGCCGCCTCGGCGCCGTGCGGCGAAAGGGCGGACTGGTGCGCGGGAGGAAGGCTCATGGTCGCGGACGGGTCACCGATAGTCACCCGCCGCGACGAATGGTTCCGCGCGCGGCGCGCCTCAGGCGAGCGAGCGCAGCTCCCGCAGCAGCACCGAGAGAACCGCGAGGTCGAGGGACCCGGCGCGCTTCAGCTCCTCCGTCATCGTCTTGAGCCTCAGGAGCCCCGGCGCGTAGCGCGTCCTCCATTCCGCCAGCATCGCGGCCGGGTCCACGGACTCGGGCGCCGCCTTCGCTACCGCCTGGGTGAGCGCCCGCTGCTGCGCCGAGAGGTCGTCGCGCAGCGCGTTGCGCGCCAGCGCCTGCCACGAGGTATCCGTGGGCAGCGCCGTGATCTTGTCGCCGAACCAGCGCAGCTCCAGCTCGCCCACCAGCGCGAAGTAGAGTGCGGCCATCGACTCCACGCTCTTCTTCTGCTCGTGGGCCACCTCGGTTACGTCGAGTGCCGCGTAAAGTGCATTCATCCCCGCGACGGCCTCGGCCAGCTCGCGCGGCACGCCGGCCTGCGCCAGCCGCCCCGCGCTCACCTCCCACGCGTCGCGGTCGCCTGCGGAGAGCACCGCGGGCATCGAGCCGCGCAGCTTCTCCAGCGACGGCCGGAAGATCGCGAGCAC
>JBBQBW010000356.1:0-3761 GCA_038318025.1 Burkholderiales bacterium
CGCCGTGCCGATGGTGGCGCTGATCTTCCGCCACCTCGCCACGCTCCCGGGCGCGCTCGAATGGACCTGGGACGCGATCGGTCCCGCGTGGCGCACCGGGCGGCTGCAGGAGTCCGCGTGGCGCATCGCTCGCGAGGCGCAGCTCTCGCCCCTCGCGCCCATCCCGCGCGCCGCATTGCGAGCTCTCGGTGTCGACGCGGCCGGCGAGCGTGAAGTCCGCGTCGTGCTTGCCGCGTACAACCTCGCCAACCCCGAGAACATGTTGTCGATCCTCTGCGTCCTGCGCCTGCTCGGGGGAGCGGCGGCTGCGCAGCCCCTGGCGCCGCGCTCGTGGACGCCACCGCCCGCGCCCGGGCCGTTGGTCGCCATGGCCGATGTGAAGGCCCTGTCGCGTGAAGTCTCCGACGTGCTCGACCTCGTGGCCGCGCCGGGCGAGCCGGGCGGCGCACGGGTGATCCAGAGCCTCTACCGCCACTTCGGGCACCGGCCGGCGTTCCTCGCGATGGCGGTGACGCTCCTGCGGCAGCGATTCGACGACGGCGCGATCGACCGCGCGGTCGCGGCGATCCATGCCGCGATGTCGCGCGAGGCCGATTCCATCGCGCGCGACCTCGCGGCACCGCCCGCGCCGCATCCCGGCATCGAGCCCGTCGGCCGGCGCTTCGGCGGCGGGGTGATCCCGCAGATGATCGTGGTGGGGCGGTTGCTGGAAGCGGCGCTGCCGGCGTAGGCCTCGCGGCATGGACGGTCCTGCACTGAGATTTCGCGATGGCCGACCTGGAGCTGCGCGTCCCGATCAAGCTCGACGGAGCATGAGAATGGATGCGTATCATCGTCTGGGCCTGCTGCGTGCCGCTGCCGTCTCCCGCGGACGTTGCGTCAGGCGCCGCGAGAGGAACGCGCCGCGCATCGATCGGTCGCAATGAGCCTCGGATCCCCCCCCCGGAGGCAGGCCGTGAACATCACCGATGTCCTCGCCCAGGCGGGCGGTCTCAAGTCGATGGCGCGCGAGCTGGGCGTGAGCGAGAACGAGGCGGCGGGCGGCGCCGAGGCGCTCCTTCCCGCGATCCTCGGCGGCTTCAAGAAGCAGGCGCAAGGGCAGCCATGGCGGGGGACTCGAACGACCTCTTGGGCGGCCTGATGGGCGGCCAGGGCGGGTCGAAAATTCCGGGCGCGCCGGCGGCATCGGCGGCCTGCTGGACATGAACGGCGACGGCAACGCGCTCGACGACATCATGCACATGGCCGGGAAGGGGAAGCGCTAAGGCGGCGGGGGCACCCATGGAAAGGGGCCCGCGAGGGCCCCCTTTTTGCTGGACAGCGAACGGCGTGTGCTCAGTGGCGCTTCGAGTCCGGATCGTAGTCGGTGGCCCAGCTGTCGACCTGCTTGGCGGCTTCGTCCTTGGAGCAGCCGTAGCGCTCCTGGATCTTGCCGGCCAGCTTGTCCTTGTTGCCCGCGATGACGTCGAAGTCGTCGTCGGTCAACTTGCCCCACTTCTCTTTCACATTGCCCTTCACCTGCTTCCAGTTGCCTTCGATGCGGTCCCAGTTCATGTGGACTCCTCAGGATGGTCGTAGTCAAGGTTGGACAGTCGAGGTGGGGCCGACTGTTCCCGAGGACGTCCGAATGGAGCAGGGCGTGGCTGGACGTCCACAGGCCAGTCCGCGGCCGTTAACGTCGTGCCCCATCCGCGCTGATACCGGGAAAGCGCTGATTCAGTCGTAATCGTCGTCGCCGCGCCGGCGCCGCCCCGGTCCGCGATCCTCGCGCGCCTCGTCGGGTCGACCGCGGCGAGGCCCGCGATATTCCTCGCGCCGCTCCCACGCTCCGGGATAGGGCCGCGTGTCGATCTCCTCCCCGAGCTGCAGCTGCGGCAGGCGCTGCGGCACGCGCTGCGCTCGGCGGTCGCGGTCGAACACGCTGCCGAGCCAGGCGCCGAATCGATCCAGCGGCGCCGGGGCTTCGGCGCGGCGCTCCTCCCGCGCGACGACGCTCGGGCCCGCCTCGATGATGCGGGCGCCGAACACCTGCTTGTAGAAATCCCCCACGACGTAGAGGGCGTTGTGCGCGCCCTGTCCCCAGTGGGAGCTGCGCATCGTCACGCGGTTGTCGTTGAATCCCACCCAGGCGCCCGCCACCAGCTGCGGGTGCATGAGGATGAACCAGCCGTCGGTGTTGTCCTGGGTGGTGCCGGTCTTTCCCGCGACGTTGGCCATGACGCCGAAGAGCCGGCGGATGCCCAGGCCCGTGCCCTCGTTCACCACGCCCCGCATCATGTCGAGCAGCACGTCGGCCGCGGCCGGGGCCAGCGCCGGCTCCGGGGTGGATCCGAAGGTCTCGAGCACCCCGCCATTGGAATCCTCGATGCGGGTCACCAGGATGGGTTCGATGTAGTTGCCGTGGTTTGCGATCGACGCATAGCCCGAGACCATCTCGCTCAGGGTCACGGGGCTCGTGCCCAGGGCGAGCGAGGGCACCGTATCGAGCTTGCTTTGCCGCACGCCGAGGTCGTGCGCGACCTTCGCTACCTTCTCGGGACCGGTCTTCTGCATCACCTGGGCAGTGATCGTGTTCTTCGACTGGGCGAGCCCCTCACGCAGCGTCATCCGCTCCCCGGTGGGCTCCCCTGCGTCGGTGGGGCGCCACACCGTGCCGCCGGTCTTGATCTCCACCGCCTTGTCGTAGAACCACGTCGCCGGCGTCATGCCTTGCTGGAGGGCGGCGCCGTAGACGAACGGCTTGAAAGTGGATCCCGGCTGGCGCCGCGCCTGGATCACGTGGTCGAACTGGTCCTGGGCGAAATCGCGGCTGCCGACCCACGCCCGGACATGGCCGTTGCGCGGGTCCAGCGCCATGAAGCCCGCCTGCAGGCGCGTCTTCTCGGCCCGCAGCGCCGCCATGAACTTCGCGTCTGCCCGCAGGCGCTCGAGGCGTTTCGCGTCGTCGAGGCCCTCGTTGCCGAGGGCGCGGTAGGCCGCGGACTCGCGCATGAAGGTCTCCACCAGCGCGCCCTTTGATTTCCAGAAGTGGCCGAAGGGCTCCACCCGGGACCGCTGACCGGCGTAGGCGGCGAGGTCGGTGGACAGGAGCTGGTCCGAGCCCGTGGCCCACTCGACATCCGCCACCGCCTGCAACGCGTCCATCTGCTTTGCCACCGCGCGGTTGGCCACGGCCTGCAGGCGCGAGTCGATGGTGCTGAAGACCACCAGGCCGTCGCCGTGGATGTCGTAGCCATTGCGGTCCGCCCACTCGATCAGCCACTTGCGCAGGTGCTCGGCGAAGTGGGGTGCGGCGCCGATGGGCTCGCGCTGGCGCTCGAAGTCGGTGCGCAGCGCGCGCTTCTGCAGCGCGGCGAGCCGCGCGGGCTCGAGCTTCCCGTTGCGCGCCATCTGCGCCAGCACCACGTTGCGGCGCTCCTTCGCGCGCTCCGGATTCAGGACCGGGTTGTAGTAGCTGGTGCCCTTCAGCATCGCCACCAGCGTGGCGCCCTGCAGGACGTCCAGCTCCCGCGCGGACTTGCTGAAGTAGGTGCGCGCCGCCATCTCGATCCCGTAGGCGTTGTAGAGGAAT
Organism: Burkholderiales bacterium; assembly: GCA_038318025.1. Taxonomy (GTDB): domain Bacteria; phylum Pseudomonadota; class Gammaproteobacteria; order Burkholderiales; family Usitatibacteraceae; genus Usitatibacter. The sequence goes on from JBBQBW010000356.1 coordinate 3,572, forward strand.
GGCACGGTGTTGAGGTAGGTCTCGAGGATCTCCTCCTTCGAGTAGACGCTCTCGATCTTCAACGCGGTGATGATCTCCTTCAGCTTCCGCGTGAGGCTCGCGGCGCGCCCGATCTGCTCCGGGTAGAGGTTGCGCGCGAGCTGCTGCGTGATGGTCGAACCGCCCTGCAGATCGCCCTTGACGGTGTTGA
>JBBQBW010000357.1:0-3758 GCA_038318025.1 Burkholderiales bacterium
GTTCGCCAAGATCGAGCGAGACGTGATCGCCCGTGGCGTATTCACTTCCGTTCCCGACCTCAAGAGGAAGCTCATGCGCTACATCCGGCAGTACAACAAGAGTCCTCGAACGGTGAAATGGAAATACTTCGACCCATCGCGGAGAATTACTTCCGATTCGGTTGATACAGTCCACTAGTCGAGGTATTCGATCCGCACCCGGGGTTGCCCGCCTTCCACGGTGGCGTGGAGGATCGAGTACTCGGGCACCTCGACCCAGGCGTTCACGTCGCGCGTGAGCGGCTCCGAGGCGAGCAGGATCGAGTCGGCCAGCCGCGCGCCGCCGGTCATCTTCCACTCGCCGTCGTGCAGCCCGTAGCCGCGGCCGAGCGTGTACCAGAGGCTCAGGAAATTCAGGTTCGCCTCGTGCATGCGCTCGGCGTCGCCGGTGGCGTAGCGGCCGAAATCAAAGCAGTAGCGCACCGCGGCCACCTGCCGGCCGTCGGTGAGGAACAGGTTCACCGAGGAAGAGGTGTCGATGCCGAGGCGCGCGCGCTCCTCGCGCAGGATCGCGAGCGCCGCACGCACCGCGTCGACCAGGTCGGCCCCCTGGGGCATTGCCGCCGGATCGGGCAGCCGCGAAAGGATCAGCGCGTAGATCCACTCGCTGTCGGTCGTGCCGCGCACGTGCCGCGAGAGCTCCGGGCGCACGTGGCGTGCCAGCGCCGGTCGCATCTCGGCGAAGCGCGCCAGGTCGCCGTTGTGCGCCATCGCGAGGGCGTGCCCGGGGAACTGGAACGGGTGCACGTTCTGCAGCGAGATCTCCACCTGGGTGCTGTAGGCCACGCCGCGCACGTGGGCGAGCACGCAGCCGGCCGCGACTTTGGTGGCGAGATTCTTCAGGTTGCGGTCGAACACCGGCAGCGAGTCCGAGGCGTAGGAGAAGGGCGCCGCGGGGTCGGGAGAGCCGGGATCCCAGGCGCGCATGCCGAATCCGGCGAGGTTCAGCATGTGCAGCATCTTCGGCATGTAGCTCTGCCGGACCAGCGCGGAATCGGGCTGGAACAGCAGGCTGTCGAGGAGGACGGGCTCGCCGAGGTAGAGGAGGGCGCGGCACATGCCCCATTGCACCTGCGCCCCGTGATCCGCGTCAAGCCCAGGAACGGGGCGCGTAAGCCGCATCGCCCCGTGGTGTCTTGCGCGCGCGGGACCGGCGGGCTTGTCCCCGGCTCACGCGGCTCGGATGCCCGGCCTGTTGGCCGCCTGCGTCGCGGCAAGCCGCTGCTTCGCGAACTCCACGAACCCCTCAATCAGGCGCGAGTGGAATCTCTCCTTCGGATAGACGACCGCGAGCTGGCGTACGAGGAGCGGCATGAGCGCAACCTCCACCAGCTCTCCCAGGCGCACCTCCTTGGCGACGGTGGCGCGAGACATGATCGCGAAGCCCAGGCCGGTCGCGACCAGGCGCTTGAGCGCTTCAGGGCTGCCGGCTTCCATCACTACCTGCATTGCCTCGGGCGCCACGCCGGTCTTCTGCAGGTAGTGGTCGATGACCTCGCGCGTTCCCGAGCCGGGCTCGCGGCTGATGTACGCATGCTCGCCAAGCGTTTCTGCGCACACACTCGAGGCCCGTGCGAGCGGATGGTTGGGCGCGCAGACGACACGCAGCTCATCGTCGCAGCAGAAGTCATTCACCAGCGAGGGCAGGTGCGAGTCCCCCTCGATGAAGCCAAGGTCGAGGCTGCGCTCGGCCACGCGCGCCTGCACCGCTTCTGAATTGGCGACGAAAAGCCGGGGCACCACTGCGGGGTAGCGCGCCTTGAACTCACCCAGCACCTGGGGCAGGAGGAACTCGGCGATCGTCGTGCTTGCCCCGATCAGCAGCGGTCCTGATTCGATTCCGCTCATCGCCTTCAGGCGCGCATCGAGCTCCCCCGAAAGCGCGAGGATCCGCTCGGCGTAGTCGAAGGCCACGAGACCGGCGGGCGTGAGGACGATGCGTCCCTGGGCACGGTCGAAGAGGCGCGTGTCGAACTGCTCCTCCAGCTGGCGGATCTGAAAGGTCACCGCGGGCTGCGTCATGAACAGCGCTTCTGCCGCCTTGGTGAAGGAAAGGTGCTTAGCGACCGCGTGGAAGACACGGAGCCGACGGTCAGCCATGTTCGACGCGCTTCGAGACCGCGCATGGGGTTGAGAATTCATTGGAACACAAGGCAGGCCGGCAGGCTATCACCCCGGTTTCTCGCGATAGAGGGGCGGCAGCTCAAGCCGTCCGTCGGGATCGACCATGACCGCAAAGATCGGCCGGCCCGCCTCTCGTCCGGCAACCGCCGCGGCGCGCAGTCGCTCCAGCATTCCGTGGTGCTTGGGCAGGGCCAGTGCGGCGGCACCGGGCACCAGCAGCACGCGCGCGCGCGCGGTTTCGGCGGCGATCGCCTGCTCGACTCGCCACCACTCTGCCCGGAGCCGACTGGCGCTGACCTCGATCAGGAACGCGTCAGCTTCCATGGCCGCTGCGCGCGGGATGACAGCGTCGCGCACTCCGTAGACTCCCGAGCGGGCCGCATCCCCGTACCTCTCCGCGAGATTCCCCATCGCGCGGAGCATACCCGTCCGGGGTCGGAGGGGCGTTTGGACCCGTTTCGCGCGTTTCGTTTCGGGCGCTCGAGTCAAAGGACTTTTCAAAAAGAAACACCGAGTTGCCCACTCGCACTTGAACAGCCGCAGAAGGCTTTCCAATTGCCCCTGGAGCGCCATACACTGTCCGCAGAGCTGGCCGACTATTCCATCGAGGAGGAGACAATATGGCAAGCCGCACAGATTCATCACGTCATTCCGCGGTCACCGATCCATCCGACGCGGACACACGCGTCCTTCAGCGCCGAGACTTCCTGCGCAAGTCCATGGCCCTCGCCGGCGGCGGATCGCTCGCCGCCACGGGCGCGATCGCTGCGCCGCTCGAGGTGCCGGCCTCCAACCGCGAGCTCGGTCGCGGCATGGAAGCCAGGGCCTACGGCATGCCTTCGAAGTTCGAGGACCACGTCAAGCGTATTCGCACCGACGTGCTCAAGAATCGCCAGAACTTCTCCGACTGGAGCATGACGCCGCTGCAGCACCAGCCCGGCATCATCACGCCCAATGGCCTCGTCTTCGAGCGTCATCATGCGGGGGTTCCCGACATCAACCCGCGTACGCATAAGGTCGTCGTGCACGGCATGGTGCGCCAGCCGCTCACGTTCTCGATGGAAGCCCTGGAGCGCTACCCCTCGGTGTCGCGTTTCCACTTCCACGAGTGCTCGGGCAATGGCCTGACCGACTGGTTGAAGCCCGCGTCGGTGACGGTGCAGCAGACCCATGGGCTGCTGTCGGGGGTGCTCTGGACCGGCGTACCCCTCTCGATCGTGCTCGAAGAAGCCGGTATCGACTCGCGCGGCAAGTGGGTGCTGTGCGAGGGGGGCGACGGCGCGGCGCATGCTCGCTCGTTGCCGATCGAAAAAGCGATGGACGACTGCATCATCGCCTATGCGATGAACGGCGAGGCATTACGTCCCGAGAACGGCTACCCGGTGCGCCTGATCGTGCCCGGATGGGAAGGCAACATCAGCATCAAGTGGTTGAGGCGCATGAAGGTGGGCGACAAGCCCTGGCACTTGCGCAGCGAAACCGCGCGCTACACGGATCCGATGCCGGACGGAAAGTGGCGCCAGTTCAGCATGGTGATGGAGACCAAGTCCGTGATCACCTCACCATCGGGGGGCATGAAGCTCGGCAAACCGGGG
>JBBQBW010000358.1:0-3749 GCA_038318025.1 Burkholderiales bacterium
CGCGTTCAAGGAGATGATCGGCGCCGATTCGGGGTGCGTGAACGGGCCCAACAGCCTCACCGGCACGCCCAACTGCCTGTTCAAGAACTTCGACACGCCGAGCGAGAAGACCAACAGCGCGTCGACGCGCTACAGCGCGGCGCTGTTCGAGGCGTTCAAGTACTTCGGCGGCTACACCGACCCGGCCCGCGCCAACCAGAACATCGCGGGCACGCCGATCGACACCACCCACTTCGGCAACCAGCGCTACGGCGTGCTCGATCCGAAGACCGACAGCGCCGCCTGGGCCGACCCGGGCAAGACCCGCTGGGCCTCGCCGTTCGACTCCCTCGGCAACGCCAACTGCGCCAAGAACTACATCATCTTCATCGGCAACGGTTATCCCTCCCAGGACGTGCCCGACTCGCTGCTGACCGGCATCAACGGCAACGCGACGGCGCCCGTCGGCGTGGGCAACAAGAACTGGAAGGTGGCCAACTGGTCGAAATACATGGCCACCACCGACGTGAATTCCGCGCTCGGCAAGCAGTCGATCTACACCTACACCATCGACGTCTTCAACGCGCAGCAGGACAACAACCAGACGCTGCTGATGCAGGCGATGGCCAAGTACGGCAACGGCCGCTACTTCCAGGCCAAGAACGAGGCGGCGATCATCGCGGCACTACGCGAGATCATCGTCGAGATCCAGGCGGTCAACTCGGTGTTCGCCTCGGCGTCGCTGCCGATCAACGCCACCAACCGCTCGCAGAACGAGAACCAGGTGTTCATCGGCATGTTCCGCCCCGACCCGGACGCCAAGCCGCGCTGGTACGGGAACTTGAAGCAGTTCCAGATCGCCCTCTTCGGCGACGACGCCAAGCTCGCCGATGCGAACGGCAACGAGGCGATCGCCCCCTCCACCGGTTTCGTGCAGGCCTGCGCCACCAGCTTCTGGAACAAGGACAGCGGCACCTACTGGGACTTCGCCGTCGACAGCGCCGGAAGCTGCGGGACGGCCGGCACCAGCCTCTCCTCCGACCTGCCCGACGGCGCGGTGGTGGAGAAGGGCGGCGCAGCGGTGGTGTTGCGCCGCGGCAACGACCTCGCGGCCACAGCGCCGTTCTCGGTGAACCGCACCATCTACACCTGCGCCGGAATCTGCGCCGGCTCGATGGTGCCTTTCAATGACACCAACGTGCCGTTCGCACGCACCGGCGCCGCCGATATCGCCGCCAACACACTGCTGGTCAACTGGGCTCGCGGCCTCGACAACCAGGACGAGAACGGCAACGCGAACCTCACCGAGCCGCGCCCCTCGATCCACGGCGACATCGCGCACTCGCGCCCGCTCCCGGTCAACTTCGGCGGAAGCCGCAAGGTGGTGGTGTACTACGGCGCCAACGACGGCACCTTCAAGGCGGTCGAGGGCGCCACCGGCAAGGAGCTCTGGTCGTTCGTGGCTCCCGAGCACCACACCAAGCTGAAGCGCCTCTACGACAACACGCCCACCATCAGCTATCCGAACATCCCGGCGCTGCCAGGCGCCAGGAAGAAGGACTACTTCTTCGACGGCTCCGCGGGCCTCTACCAGAACGCGGACAACACCAAGGTCTGGATCTTCCCGACCATGCGCCGCGGCGGCCGGATGATCTACTCGTTCGACGTCTCGGCTGCCGTGCCGACCCTCAAGTGGTCCAAGGGCTGCCCCAACATGACCGACGACACCGGCTGCGCCAGCGGCTGGGACGGCCTGGGCCAGACCTGGTCCGCGCCGAACCCGGCGTTCATCAAGGGCTTCAACTCCGGCGACGACCCGGTGATCGTGATGGGCGGCGGCTACGACGCCTGCGACGACGTCGACGCGGCGGTGAGCACCTGCGGCATCGGCGCCAAGGGCAGGAAGGTCTACGTGATGAACGCGGCCACGGGCGCCATCCTGCAGCAGTTCGACACGACACGCTCGGTGGTTGCCGACGTGACCCTGGTCGACCGCGACCTCGACGGCAAGGTGGACTACGCCTACGCCGCCGACATGGGAGGCTCCCTCTACCGCATCGACTTCATCGATCCGACCACCAAGGCCACGCGGGCGGCGGGCAGCTGGACCATGACCAAGGTTGCCTCCACGGCGGCCGGCAACCGCAAGTTCATGTTCGGTCCCGCGGCGCTGATGATCGGCGAAAACGTGCACCTGGCGCTCGGCACCGGCGACCGCGAACGCCCGCTGATCACCAACTACCCGTACATGACGCCGGTCCAGAACCGCTTCTACATGTTCATCGACAAGTTCTCGCCGGGCGTGGTGAACCTCGACGGCCCGGTGCTGCAGGACTTCTCGACCCCGACCACCTGCGGGACGCTGCCGGATGGGACCAAGGCCGGCTGGTACATGAACCTCACGGCGGGCACGGGTGAGCAGACGGTGACTTCGGCGGTGATCTTCGGCGGCACGGTGTTCTTCAGCACCAACCGGCCGGTGGCGAGCGCTCCCGGCACCTGCGCGGTCAACCTCGGAGAGGCGCGCGGCTACGCGGTGAACCTGCTGAGCGCGGCGGGCGTGGTCGGCTCCGGGGCGCTCTGCGGCGGCGATCGCAACGGGGTCTTCACCGGCGGGGGGCTGCCGCCTTCCCCGGTGGTGGGCACCGTGCCGGTTTCGACTCCGGGCGGCGGCACCAAGACCATCAGCGTGCTGATCGGCGGCGTGAACCTGGAAGGCACCCAGTGCTCGGGCATCTGCGCCCAGCAGCCGATCATCCCGATCCGGCAGATCCGCTCGCGGCTCTACTGGTACCCGCACGGCGACCGCTGAGCGGCAGGTCCAGCGAAGAAGGCCAGGACGGCGTCCTGGCCTTCTTTTTTGTATAATGTCCGGCTTCGCTGTTGTAGCTCAGTTGGTAGAGCAACTGATTCGTAATCAGTAGGTCGGAGGTTCGACTCCTCTCAACAGCACCACTTGTCCAGGGCCGGGCCGCAGCGCCCGGCCCTTTTGTATTTCCGCCCCACCTACTGCGGGGGCGGAACCGGCCGCAGCCGATTTGCGGCGAGAGCGCAGAGCTCCAGCCGGATCGAGCGGGCGAGGGTCGGATCCCCCTGCTGCTTCAGCCGATCGGCCTGCAGCCTCGCATCCAGCGCCGCCCGTGACTCGGGGTCCCGGTTGAAGCGGTCGAGGTTGTCGGAAAAGCGCTGCCGCCAGCCCTCGTAGCCATCGGCCAGGCGCGCGCCGTAGCCAGGGTCGCCCTCCATGCATAGGGTGTATGCCGCGACGGTGTCGACGATGAAGTCGCGCTCGTCTTTGGGCACCCGGTTGGCGGCCGGCTTGGCCGCTCCCGCGGGATCGGCCTTGGACAGCGGCGGCGCCTCGGCGGGCGCGCCGGGGGCGGGCGCCGGTCGCGCGCGGATCTCGCTCTGGCTCGCGCGCGAAGGGCAAGGTTCCGATTGATAGACGGTCTTGCCGTCCAGCACGCACTTGAACAGCGTCTGCGCTTGCGGGGCGGTGGCGAAGAGCGCCGTCACGGCGAGGGCGATGCAGCGTTTGGGTGTCAAGGCGTCCTCCTGGACAGTTGCAGGGGTGGGGTCGTCGTTACTTGGGGCGCAGCAGCGTGCGCACGCCCTCGGAAGTGGCCAGCAGCAGCACGTCGGCGGGCCGCCGGGCGAAAATGCCGTTGGTGACGACCCCCGGGATCTGGTTGATCGCGGTCTCCAGCGCCACCGGATCGACGATGGTGAGTCCCCTAACGTCCAGCAGCAGGTTTCCGTTGTCGGTGGTG
>JBBQBW010000359.1:0-3748 GCA_038318025.1 Burkholderiales bacterium
GTTGATGCGGATGTGCGGCATGTTGCCGATGGTGTCGAGGACGTTGCACTACTCGATGAACAGCGTCGCTGGAGCCTCCAGATACGCACGCAGCCCCTGCACGAACGACGCGGCCCTCAGCCCATCCACGATGCGGTGATCGAAGGACGACGAGAGATTCATCATCAGCCGCACGACGACCTCGCCATTGCGGATCACCGGCCGCTCGACCACCTTGTTCACGCCGACGATGGCAACCTCGGGGTAGTTGATCACCGGGGTGGAGACGATGCCGCCCAAGGGCCCGAGGCTGGTGATGGTGATGGTCGAGCCCATCAGCTCCTCCCGCGTGGCCTTGCCGGTACGGGCTGCCTCGGCGAGGCGTGCCACTTCCGAACCGCATGACCACAGGTCGCGGGCCTCGGCATTACGTACCACCGGCACCATGAGGCCGCTGGGCGTCTGCGCCGCGATGCCGAGATGGACCGCGCCGTACTTGGTGAGCGTGCAGCCGTCGTCGTCGTAGCGCGCGTTGATCTCGGGAAAGTCGGGCAACGTGCGCACCATGGCGCACATGAGGAAGGGCAGCAGCGTGAGGTGCCCGCGCTCCGAGCGGTACTTCTTGTTGAGCTGGGCGCGAAGCTCCTCGAGCGCCGTGACGTCGACTTCTTCCACGTAGGTGAAGTGGGGAATGCGCCGCTTCGATTCCTGCATCTTTTCGGCGATCTTGCGACGCAGGCCGATGATGGGGACCACTTCCTCTTCGCTGCGCTGCGAGCCCGGCACGTATTTGCCGCCGGAACCGACGGAGAACTTGAGCGATGGGCCGCGGGGGCCCTGCGCCGTGGCGTCGTCGAGGTCAGCCTGGGTGATGCGGCCGTCGGGGCCGGTGCCCGCGACGTTCTCCAGGTCGATGCCGAGCTCCTTGGCGCGGCGGCGGACGGCGGGGGCAGCGAGGATGCGGTCTGTTGGACCCTCTCCCCGGCCCCCTCCCAGGGGAGAGGGAGATTTTTGCGGACCCTCTCCCCGGCCCTCTCCCAGGGGAGAGGGAGACTCTTTCACATTTCCTTTCCCCTCAACCTCGAGCCGGATGATCTCCGACCCCACCGGGATTACATCCCCAGGCTTTCCCGAAAGGGAAACCACCGTCCCATGCACGTGGGAAGGAATCTCCACGTTCGCCTTGTCGGTCATGACGTCGGCGAGCACCTGTTCCTCGACCACCTGGTCGCCGACCTTCACGTGCCACAGCACCAGCTCCACCTCGGCGATGCCCTCGCCGATGTCCGGCATCTTGATGACGTATTGGCCCATGGCTACACCGTCTCCATCACGCGGCGCAAGGCCTCGCCGATGCGCTCGGGGCCGGGGAAGTAGGCCCACTCCTGCGCGTGGGGGTAGGGCGTGTCCCAGCCGGTGACGCGTTCGATCGGCGCCTCGAGATGGTGGAAGCAGTTCTCCTGCACGATCGAGAGCAGCTCGGCGCCGAATCCTGAAGTCCGCGTCGCCTCGTGGACGATCACGCAGCGGCCGGTCTTCTTCACCGAATCCACGATCGTGTCGAGGTCCAGCGGCCAGATGCTGCGCAGGTCGATGATCTCCGCGTCGACGCCACTTTCAGCGGCTGCCGCCTCCGAGACGAACACCATCGTCCCGTAAGCGATCACCGTCACGTCCTTGCCGGGGCGGAAGATCTTGGCCGACTCCAGCGGAACGGTGTAGTAGCCCTCGGGAACCTCGCCGAGCGGATGCTTCGACCACGGCACCACCGGCTTGTCGTGGTGGCCGTCGAAGGGGCCGTTGTATAGGCGCTTGGGCTCCAGGAAGATCACCGGGTCGTCGTTCTCGATCGAGGAGATCAGCAGCCCCTTGGCGTCATAGGGGTTCGACGGCAGCACGGTGCGCAGCCCGCACACGTGCGTGAACATCGCCTCAGGGCTCTGGCTGTGCGTCTGCCCGCCGTAGATGCCGCCGCCGCAGGGCATGCGCACGGTGATGGGCGCGGTGAAGTCGCCGGCCGAGCGGTAGCGCAAACGCGCCGCCTCGGAGACAAGCTGGTCGGAAGCGGGATAGAAGTAGTCGGCGAACTGGATCTCGGCGACGGGGCGCAATCCATAGGCCCCCATGCCAACGGCGACACCCACGATCCCGCCCTCGGAGATGGGTGTGTCGAACACCCGCGACTTGCCATACTTGGCCTGCAGCCCCTCGGTGCAGCGGAACACACCGCCGAAGTAGCCCACGTCCTCGCCGAACACCACCACGTCGGGATTGCGCTCGAGCATCACATCCATGCCGGAGCGCAGCGCCTGGATCATCGTCATGCGCGCCATCTAGACCCCCAGCTGCCGACGTTGCCGGCGAAGATGCTCGGGGACGTCCTTGTAGATGTCGTCGAACATGGTGCTGTTCGAGAAGAGGTGCCCGTCGGCGAGCGAGCCATAACTCTCCGCTTCCTTCTGCGCCGCCAGCACCAGGGCTTCCAGTTCCTTCTGCAGCCTGGCGTGGTCGTCGTCGGACCACGCGCCGATGGCGATGAGGTGCTTCTTCAACCGCGCGATCGGGTCGCCGAGGGGGTATTTTTCCCAGTCGTCGGCGGGGCGGTATTTGGAGGGATCGTCCGAAGTCGAGTGCGCCCCGGCGCGGTACGTGACCCATTCGATCAGCGTGGGCCCGAGGTTGCCGCGAGCGCGCTCCGCCGCAAAGCGCGATGCCGCATACACCGCCAGGAAGTCGTTGCCATCGACGCGCAGCGAGACGATGCCGCAGCCCATGCCCCGCGCCGCGAACGTCGTGCCTTCACCGCCGGCGAGCGTCTGGAACGACGAGATCGCCCACTGGTTGTTCACCACGTTCAGGATCACCGGCGCCTGGTAAACGTGCGCGAAGGTGAGCGCCGTGTGGAAGTCGGCTTCAGCGGTCGAGCCATCGCCGATCCAGCCGGAAGCGATGCGCGTATCGCCTTTGATCGCGGAGGCCATCGCCCAGCCCACCGCCTGGATGAACTGGGTGGCGAGGTTGCCGGAGATCGAGAAGAAGCCGTGTTTCTTGTACGAGTACATCACCGGCAGCTGGCGGCCCTTCAGCGGGTCGCGCTCGTTGGAGAGGAGCTGGCAGATCATCTCCACCATCGGCGGCTCGTCCAGCGCGAGCAGCAGGCTCTGCTGCCGGTAGGTGGGGAAATTCATGTCGCCGGGGGTGAGCGCCATCGAGTGCGCCGACCCGATCGCCTCCTCGCCCAGGCTTTGAATATAGAAGGAGGTCTTCTTCTGCCGCTGGGCAACCAGCATGCGGGAGTCGAAGGCGCGCGTGAGCATCATCGCGCGCAGGCCTCGCTTCAGGAACGCGGGATCGAGCTTCGGATCCCACGGCCCGAGCGCCTTGCCGTCGTCGTCCAGTACGCGGATCAGCGAGTAGACGAGGTCGACGGTGTCCTGGCCGGTGGTCTCGAGGGGCGGGCGGCGAACGGCGCCGGCCGGGGCAATGCGCAGGTACGAGAAATCGGTGTTTTGTCCTGGACGCCCGGTGGGTTCGGGCACGTGCAGGCGCAGGGGAGACTGGCGGTCCATATCGGTAGGCTTGTGGCCGTGGATGGTGGGGTTCATATGATAAGCGACACGACCCTCTCCCCGGCCCTCTCCCAAGGGAGAGGGAGCAGTATTTCCCCCTCCCTTGGGGGGGAGCCAGGGGGAGGGTTCATCCCTATTGACAACCAATTGCCCATGATGGAAACTGGTTGTCATGCGCGAATCCCGCACCCCCGCCGCCG
>JBBQBW010000360.1:0-3741 GCA_038318025.1 Burkholderiales bacterium
GGCCCAGCGCAGCACCTGCCCGGCGGTCGGCTGCTTCTTTGCCCGGCGGGCCCCCAGCCCCAGGACCACATAGCCGCCCTCGGCCAGGCCCTCGCTGCCGAGCCACGTGCGCGCCTCCGTAAGCGCTTGCTCACCGGGGCGCCACACGGGGTCCGAGGCAGGGCGCGGCGGGATTCCCAGGGGCATGAGGAGCCCCATCATCCGGTCGCGTTCGTGCCCCGTATCGGGAGGAGGGACCGGATGGGTGAGCCCGCGCCGGTTCGGCGCAGAGGCGTAGGCTATGGTGTGCCGTGCCCCCACCAGCAGCGCACGGCGCGTGGCGCGGGGGGAATCCTCCCCGTTGGCGGCGATCGCCACGTCGTAGCGCCGGGCACGCAGGCGCAGCCACAGGAGGGCCTGCCCCAGGGCGGGCACCACGCGGCGCCCCACCCGAGTGCGGCGGTAAGTCCAGACGGTGTCGATCCCGGGAAGGCCCGCCACCACCCAGGAGTTGTAGTCGCTCGCCAGCAGGTCGATCCGGGCCGCCGGGAAGCGCTCCCGGAGCGCCCGGAGCATCGGCGTGGCGAGCAGCAGGTCGCCCACCTTGTCGCGCTTCACGACCAGAATCGCGCGGGGGTCAACGATTTGGGGGAAATACACGTTTAATCCTGAACTTGCGGTGGAATCGAGGGGTCTTTTGGTAGAATGTTGCTCCACATGAAACGCATCTTCCATCGCCTTGCGGTCCTCGCGGCCCTGGCCGTCCTTCCCGTCGCCGCCCAGGGCCTGCCCAGCGTCCCCGGGGAGGCCGCCTGGACCCCCAAGGCCGCTGCCGACCCCCGCCTGCGACTCGCCACCGCCAAGGCCAGCGGAGCGCGCCTGGTGCTTGCACCCCTGCCCGATTCCGCCCTCGAAGAGCTGCGCGAGGCCAATTTTTCGCGCAAGCGCTTGCTCATCGGCGTCACGCGCGCCGTGGGCGCCGAGGCGGCGCCGGCCGATCCGGCATGGAGCCCGGTCAAAGGCGGCCACGCGCTGCGCCTCGAACTCACTTCGCCCGAGGCCGCGTCGCTGCGATTGGCGCTGGACCTGAAGGGCCTGCCCGGCGATGTCGAGATGGTGTTCTTCGGCTCCGACGGGGCGGGACGCCTGGAAGGCCCGGTTCGCGTGGCCGACATCCCCGACCGCAGCGAGGCGTGGTGGTCGCCGATCACCGAGGGCGCCACGCAGACCATCGAATTCTTCGCCCCGGCGCAACACGATCCCGCGGCCCTGTCCCCGCGCATCGAGCGCGCCTCGCACATCTTCACCACGCCTTCCAGCCGCTTCGCCAAGCGCACCCAGGACATCGGCGATGCGGGCTCGTGCAACATCGACATCAAGTGCTCCTCGCTCACGCAGCAGACCTCGTTCCGCGAGGCCGTGGCCTCGGTGGCGCAGATGGTGTTCACCGACGGCGGCTTCACCGGGCTTTGCACCGGCACGCTGCTGAACGATGTCGATCCCGCCACCCAGGTACCGTGGTTCTACAGCGCCAACCACTGCTTCGACAACAACAACGCGCCGTACAAGACCGCGGCCCAGATCCAGTCGGTCGCGAGCACCCTCTCCACCCTCTGGTTCTTCGAGGCGAGCGCGTGCCGCAGCCTGGTGCCCGATGCGGGCTGGGTGCAGCAGTCCAGCGGCGCCACGCACCTGTACAACAACGTGCAGTCCGACGTGCTGTTCGTGCGCTTGAACGCCGCGCCGCCGTCCGGATCGTTCTTCGCCGCCTGGGATGCGAACCCCCTGGGGGCCAACGCCGCGGTCATCACCATCCACCATCCCCAGGGCGACTTGAAGAAGGTCACGCCGGGGCGCGTGCTGCGCTTCTCCAGCCCCGGAGTGGGCGGTGGCAACGCGTCGTTCATCGAAAACCTGTGGACCGAAGGCACCACCGAACCCGGCAGTAGCGGCGCGGGCCTCTGGAGCGTGGTGGGCTCGAGTTATGCGTTCCGCGGCGGCCTCTGGGGCGGCACGGCGCTCTGCACCAACCCCACGGGCACCGACAACTACTCGCGCCTCGACCAGGCCTACGCGAACCTCGCGCAGTACCTGAGCCCAACGTCGACCCCGATCGCCGACTTCACCGACCTGTGGTGGAACCCGGCCGAGAATGGCTGGGGCCTGTCGATCGTGCAGCACTCGAGCCGGCTCTTCGCGGTGTGGTTCACCTACGGCCTCGACGGCAAGCGCATCTGGTTCGTACTGCCCTCGGGCACCTGGACCTCGAGCCGCGTGTACACGGGCGCCATCTACGGCACCACCGGGCCGGCGGCCAATGCCACGTTCAATGCCGCCAACGTGACCACCACCCCGATCGGCACCGCCACCCTCACCTTCGCCGACGCCAACAGCGGCACCTTCGCGTACACGATCAACGGCCTCGCGGGCACCAAGTCGATCTCGCGCCAACCGTACTGACCCCTTGAGCGGCCCGCCCGCGCGGGCTAGGCTCGCCCCCATGGCCCGCGTGCGGTTCTCCGCCACCACCGTCGTCTTCGCCACGCCACCCGCAACCCTCGAGCGCGCGCTGCGCTCGCTCGGCGTCGCGGTAGGGCGCGCACGCGCCGCGGGGCTGCTCGAGAGCGCCGCGGTCTGGGTGGTCGACAACGAGGCCGGGTCCCGCGAGCTCGCGACCGCCGCGCGGCAGGCATGGCCCGCCACCGAGGGACCGCTCGAGGTGATCGCGGGCCAGGGCAACGTGGGTTATGGACGCGCCAACAACCTGGCCCTCGCCCGGGCGGCTTCCGACGTGCACCTGGTGATGAATCCCGACGTGGAGCTCGATCCCGAAGCGCTGGTCGCCTCGCTCCGGGCGCTCGCCGAGCATCCGGAAGTGGGCCTGGTCGCGCCCGCGGTGCGCGGCGAGGATGGGGCGACGCAGTACCTCTGCAAGCGCTACCCGTCGGTATGGGTGCTGTTCCTGCGCGGTTTCGCGCCCGCGGCGTTGCGGCGGCGCTTCGCCCGCACCCTCGAGGCCTACGAGATGCGCGACGTGATCGGCGAGCGCTACCTCGAGGGCGTGCCGCTGGCGAGCGGCTGCTTCATGCTGGCGCGCACCGCCCTGCTGCGCAAGGTCGGCGGCTTCGACCCGCGCTTCTTCATGTACTTCGAGGACTACGACTTGACGCTGCGCCTCGCGCGCGAGGCCGCGGTGGCCTACGTGCCCGAGGCGCGCATCGTCCACCTGGGCGGCGATGCCTCGCGCAAGGGATGGCGCCATGTGGCCTGGTTCATGCGCTCCGCGTGGCGCTTCTTCGGGCGCCACGGCTGGCGCTTCGCCTAGTAATCCTTCCCTAACGCGATCGCTGGCGCGCCGCCGCCGACTCCCACAGGTCGCGGAATGCGGCTTCCAGGCCGCGGGTGAATCCCGCGGCATCCAGCGCCGGGGAAGCGGCGAGGCGCTCGCGCATCCCCGCGCACGCGATCACGAAGGCCTCGCGGTCGGCGGCGGCACCCTGCGCGATCGCCACGAATTCCGCCACGTCGCGCGCCACCCAGCGGTCCTCGCCCGCCACGCCGAGGATCGCCGCCGACTGGCGCGAGATCATCGAATCGCCGGCGAGGGTCAGCACCGGGCGCCCCATCCACAGCGCCTCCAGAGTGGTGAGCCCGCCGTTGTAGGGAAAGCTGTCGAGCACCAGGTGCACGCCGGAATACTCGGCGAGCATCTCGCGATGAGGGCTCGCGCCGCGCGGCTCGATGCGCTCGCCCGCGATGCCA
>JBBQBW010000361.1:0-3738 GCA_038318025.1 Burkholderiales bacterium
GCTCTACGTAACGCGTCGCGAGGGGGCGGCGAAGAAGCTCTTGCGCATCGCGCACGCGCCGGGGTCGAAACCGGAGCCCATCACGCTGCCCTTCGAGGGCAACGTGGCCCTCGTCGACCTTACCCCGCGGTTGCCGGGCGCGATCCTCTCGCTCTCGGGCTGGACGCGCGGCGCACGGCACTACGCCCTCGGCGCAGGGGATACGAAACCTGTCGCGCTCACGCTCGCCCCCACCGGCAAGTACGACACGCTCTCCGGCGTGGTGGCGCGCGAGGTAAAGGTGAAGAGCCACGACGGCGTCGTAGTGCCGGCCTCCATCATCGCCCGGGCCGACGTGAAGCTCGACGGCAAGAACCCCACGCAGCTCTACGGCTACGCGGCCTACGGGAACGTGGAGGAGCCCACCCTCAACGCCCGGCTCCTGGCGTGGCTGGAGCAGGGTGGCGTGTTCGTCATCGCCCATGCGCGCGGTGGCGGCATCAACGGCGACGAGTGGCACCGCGCCGGGTGGAAGGCCACCAAACCCAACACATGGAAGGACGGCATCGCGGTCGCCGAGTGGCTCATCGCCAACGGCTACACGGCGAAGGAGCGGCTCTCGATCTACGGTGGCAGCGCCGGCGCCATCTTCGTCGGCCGCGCGGTGACCGAGCGGCCCGACCTCTTCTCGGCCGCGGTGGTGGGTGTTGGCAATACCGACCAGCTGAGGAGCGAGACGCGCGCCAACGGCGCCGGCAACATCCCCGAATACGGCACCTTCAAGATCGAGGAGGAGTTCAAGGCGCTGGCGGCGATGAGCACCTACGCCAACGTGAAGGAAGGCGCCAGGTACCCGCCGATCATGTTCGAGCACGGCGTGAACGACAGCCGGGTGGACGTGTGGATGACGCTGAAGACCGGCTCGCGCATGGCGGCGGCCACCGCGGGCGGCAATCCCGTGCTGCTGCGCCTCGAGTACGACGGCGGCCATGGGGTCGGCGCCACCCGCTCCCAGGCGGTCTCGCGCACCGCCGACCGCTGGGCGTTTTTCCTCTGGCAGGCGGGCGTGCCCGAATTCCAGCCGCGCCCGTGAGTGTTTCCCGCTTCGAGCTGGTGATCTTCGACTGCGATGGCGTGCTGGTGGATTCCGAGCCGCTCGCCAATCGCATCCTGCAGGAGCGCCTCGCCACGGTGGGGCTGCATCTCTCCATTCCGGAGGTGATGGGACTTTTCGTGGGCCGCACGCGGGAGAGCTGCATTGCGCTCGCCACCGAGATGATCGGCAAGCCCCTGCCCGGTGACTTCGCCGCGGAGTGGGACCGCATCCTCTACGCGGCGCTGCGCGAGGATCTGCAGCCGATCCCGGGCGTGACCGCCGTGATCGACGCGCTGCCGATGCCCTATTGCGCCGCCTCCAACAGCAGCTCCGAGCGCTTGCGCCTGGGGCTGGATGCGGCTGGGTTGTGGGAGCGATTCGCGGGGCGGGCGTTCAGTGCCCAGGAGGTCGCACGGCCCAAGCCCGCGCCGGACCTGTTCCTGCACGCGGCGTCGAAGATGGCGGCCACCCCCGGCCGATGCGCGGTGGTGGAAGACACGCCCACTGGGGCGCGGGCTGGAGTCGCGGCAGGGATGACGGTTTTCGCCTATTCCGCGGCGGCGCACTCCGACCGCGAGGGGCTCAGATCCGCGGGGGCGCTGCTGTTCGAGCGGATGTCCGACCTGCCGGGGCTGCTCGGCAAGCGCTGAGGATCGCCCACGCCGCCGCGGCGGCGAGAAGGTGCTTGAGCGTGTGGCCGCTTGCCAATCCCGTGGTCTCGAAGATGGCGCGGTCGGCGAACTCGGCGACCTTGGCGAGGGCGTAGAGGGCGATGGTGGCGGCGAAGGCGAAGCGCTCCTTACGCGGCGATTGCCGCAGCGCTTGCCACACCGGGATGAGGACGAGCGGCGCCACCTGCACCAGGATGTAGGGCCGCAGGTCGCCCGTGGCCGACCACCACGGCACCGTTGCGATCGCCGCGATGGAGAGGGCGGCGAGGGGGAGGGGACGCGCGAGCTTCCCCCCGGTACGCGCGCTCATGGCGGCGAGGAGCCCGGCACAGGCCAGCGCGATGGGGATGCGGTCCCACACCAGGCGCGCATCGTCCGGCGCCAGGTGGTACCAGCCGGAGCCGAACGCAGTGAGGAGGAGCGCCCACGAGAACACGCGGAGCTCCGGCGCCGCCTTCGCAAGGCCCCATGCGCCCACCAGGGCGAACCCGAGGTTGGAGAGCACGTCACCCGCGCGGGGAATGCCGAGGAACGCGCGCTCGTCGGCGAAGTGGTGGTAACTGGCGGGTTGCGCGATCGGACCGTGCCAGAGCATCGCCACGGCGAGGGCGCCGAGAATCACCGCGGTCCACTTCGCCTTGGCATCCATGCCGCGATGCTAGGGGGTGGCGGGCTAGCGGTCCAGCGGGCTCACCACGCCGCGCCCGCCACGGTTGAGGACATGGGTGTAGATCATGGTGGTGCTGACATCCTTGTGGCCGAGGAGCTCCTGGACGGTGCGGATGTCGTAGCCGGCTTCCATGAGGTGGGTGGCGAAGGAATGTCGCAGGACGTGCGAGCTGATCGGCTTCACGAGGCCCGCCCGCCGCCCCGCCCGCTGGAGCGCGCGCTGGAAAGTCTGGCCGTAGGTGTGATGCCGTCGGCGGATGCGCTCCCGCGGGTCGATAGACAGGTGGTCCTGGGGGAAGACCCAGAACCATCCCCAGTCGATGGCGGCGCCCGGGTTCTTCACCGCGTACGCGTGCGGCAGCTCCACGCCAGGCACCCCCGCTTCGCGATCCGTCGCATGCACATGTCGGACGCGCCGCAGGTGCGCCTGCATGGACTCGATCAGGGAAACGGGAAACATCGTCACCCGATCCTTGCCGCCCTTCCCCTGGCGCACCATCACCTCGCGCCGCGCCAGGTCGAGATCCTTGACCCTCAGCTGCAGGCACTCGGACAGGCGAAGGCCCGTCCCATACATGAGCCGCGCCATCAGCTCGTGCTCGCCCTCCATGCGCTCCAGCAAGGCGCGCGCCTCCACGTGGCTGAGCACGACGGGCAGGTGCTTGGGTACCTTGGCACGGGCGATGCCGTCCATCCATGGCAGCTCCTGCCGAAGGACGTGCTTGTAGAGGTAAAGGATGGCCGCGAGAGCCTGGTTCTGCGTTGAAGCCGCGACATTTCGCACGGTGGCGAGCGATGAGAGGTAGGCCATCACATGCTCCGCGCCCAGGCCGGACGGATGGCGCAGGCCATGGAAACGGATGAAGCGCACGATCCACTGCACATAGACCCGCTCGGTCCGCAAGCTGTAGTGGGAAAGCCGTATGCGTTCGCGAAAATGTGCAACGAGGCGGCCGAGCTCGAGGCGCGAGGCCGCCGCATTGGCCGAAGGGGGTGCAGTGTTATCCAAAGTGGCCGCCGGAGGGTGGAGGAAAATTCCTCAACGGGAGCTAGGGGTTGGCGTTGACGCCGCCGAGGCCGGCGGAGACAATCAACTTTTATTATTCAACTTGCGGGTTTTATTCAGCAGTTGCCGGATAAGGCCTGTCAACCAAATACAAGTTAGGCAGCTTTGATGGGCAGCGGGGAGTAAAATTGCGCCGTGAAGGTAAGTGAGCTTATCGCGTTGCTGGAGAAGGATGGCTGGGTCCAAGTTCGGATGAAGGGGAGCCATCGGCAATACCATCATCCGACGAAGCTCGGAACTGTCACAGTCGCTGGAAA
>JBBQBW010000362.1:0-3731 GCA_038318025.1 Burkholderiales bacterium
TTCCGCCTCGGGGCGGACTTGCTCTTCTTTGTCACCATCACCGATCTCCTCGAGATCCCCGCCCTCTAGTTGCTGATCCACTCCCTCTTGACTAGCCGAAGTGAAGTCCTTTGCCAGCTTCTTGAAGCCTTTCAGTTCCAGCGACGTAATGTCGGCTTCATCCTTCTTCGCGAATAGATAGACGAATGTCCAATCCTCGTCTGCCCTGGTGATCACGATCGACCGGTACCGGTTCTTGCCGAGCCGCTTTTTCCACACGCCACCACCAAGCTCGTCGCCTTGCCCCTTCGCCAGCTCCTGCCCAGACTTGAGCAGCTCTTCATCCGAGATGCCTGCACGCCTGGGGACTTGGCAAGATGAGCGGTCTTGAAGTATCGAGCGCCACGTCGGTTTCTCGCAATGGATTTGCCTTGCACCGCTTTCATGGCCCCCAGTTAATATAGCACCTAGTGCTATACAGTGCAATGCGTAAAAACCAGAGAGGTGAGATGTTTAACGCGGAGCCGCGCCTCCCACGGTTACGACGCGGTTGCGGCCTTCGGCCTTCGCCGCATAGACACGCGCATCGGCCAGCCGCACCAGCGCCTCCACGCCGCCCGCCTCCCCCGAAGACGCCAGCCCGATGCTGAGCGTCACGGCGAGCGCGGGATCGATCGCGTCCCACCCATGGCCCTCCACCGCCTCTCGCAGCCGCTCGGCGATCTCTTTCGCCCGGTGCGCATCGGCGCCCAGCAGGACCAGCAGGAACTCCTCTCCGCCCCAACGCGCCACCACGTCCTCCGAGCGCGAGCCCTGGCGCATCAGCTGGGCGCATTCGCGCAGCACCCGGTCGCCGGTGAGGTGGCCGAACCGGTCGTTGATCGCCTTGAAGTGGTCGAGGTCCACGAAAAGGATCGAGAGCGCCACGGGCGAGGCGCTCTCCAGGGCCAGGCGCAGCGCGCGCTCCGCGGCCCTTCGGTTGGCGAGCCCGGTGAGAGAATCCTCGTCGGCGAGCTTCGAGAGCTCCGCGGTCACCCGCGCCATGTCGGAGCGTATGCGGTGCTTTTCCAGGGACGCCACGCCGGACGAATCGGTGAGGCGCTGCTCCAGCGCCCGCGCGGACTTGAGCGCCGCCAGCGCCTCGCGCGGTTGGTCCAGCCCCTCGTGCGCAGCGCCGATGCCATCCCAGATGTCGCGTTGAAACGCGATCGAACCGTCGCCGAGCAGTTGCAACGCCTCGCGGAAAACCTCGATCGCTCGGGCATGCTGCCCCAGCCTCAGCCACGCGGTTCCGATCGAGCCCTTGGCGGCGCCCATGTCGCCCTGCAGGCCCGCCGTGGCCAGGTCCTTCATCACCTGCTCGAGGGTTTCGATGCCCTCGGCATGCCGCGTGATCTTCACCAGCACCGTGCCGTAGTTGGCGCGGGCGAGGAGTGCCATGCGGTGGCAGCCCTCGGCCGCGGCGTCGGCGATCAGCGACTCGAGGTCGGGCAGCAGCGCGGCGTAGGCCGCGTTGCGCTGCGGGTCGGCCTTCACGGTCGCATCGATGCGGCGGCTGCTGGCGTTGATGAGCGAGTTGCGCGAGGACATGCGGCCCTGGGCGGGCGCCGTGGCGGGCAGCACCGCGATGGAGCGCGCGATGTACGCCAGCGCCTCGTCGTGGCGGCCGAGGAGTGAGCACGACACGCCCATCCTCCGCAGCAGCCCGTGGCGCAGGTGCGCGTCGTCGATCGACTGCAGCAGCCGCTCGGCCTGCTCGAAGTAGCCGATCGCCGCGCCATGCTCGTCCACGCGCTGGTGCGAGGCGCCGGCGTCCAGCAGCGCCTCGGCCTCGGCTTTCACGTCGTGCAGCTCGACCGCCAGCGCGCGGGCCTGAAGCGAAGCTCGCAGCGCCTCCACCGACGCCCCCATCACCCCGTGGCAGCGAGCCACGAAGAGCAGCAGCACGAGGCGCCCGGCGCCGATCGCCGCCGGCAGGCGCTCCATGGCCCGGGCGAGCGCGGCGCGAGAATCGCCGCCATCGAGAAGGCGGTTGAGACTGGCGAGGTCGGAATCGGCTCCGTACATGGGGGCTATACTGCCGCGAAATCCCGCCAAACAACACCCTGGAGAAGTCGATGCGCAAGCGCCCCGCAGCCGCAGCATGCCTGGCCGCCCTGGCGATGGCCGCCGCCCCGGCCTTCTCCCAGACCGTGAAGGTCACCCCCCTCGGCTCCCACGACGGCGAGTTCTGCCCGCAGGACCGAGCCCTCATCTTCGAAGACCCGAACGGCACACGCATCCTCTACGATCCGGGCCGCACCGTGGCCGGCGCGACGGATCCCCGCCTGGGAAAGATCGACATCATCCTGGTGAGCCATATGCACGGCGACCACGCCGGCAACGCCCACATCAAGGCGGTGAACGACGGTGAGTGCGGCAAGCCGAATGCGACGGCGGTGCCGGCCACCCCGAACACGAGCGCCGTCAACATCGCCATCGCCAAGAAGTCGAAGATCGTCACGGGCAGCGAGATGGCCGCCTTCTTCGCGGCGAAGCTGCGCGCCAACGGCGGCCAGGCCTCGGACTCGATGCTCGCGCGCTTCGGCGGCAGTGTCACGGTGGGCGGTGTACGCATCGCCACGGTGCTGGCCCTCCACAGCAACGGCATCGACCCCGACTACATCGGCGGCGACCTGGGCAAGACGATGAAGGACGCGGGCATCGCGGGCTACGCGGGAGAAGCCACGGGCTACGTGCTGCGCTTCAGTAACGGCCTCGTTGCCTACCTCTCGGGCGACACCGGCATCACGAGCGACATGGAGCGCACCGTGCGCGGCTACTACGCCGCCAAGCTCACCGTCATGAACATCGGCGATGGCTTCACCACGGGTCCCGCTGAAGCGGCCTACGTGATCAACGAGCTGGTGAAGCCCAACGCGGTCATTGCCTCGCACGCGAACGAGATGGGCACCAAGGGCGGCAAGGTGATTGCGGATTCGAAGACCGACCGGTTCATGAAAGCGGTCAAGGGCGCGGCGGTGCATGTGCCGCTCAGCGGGAAGACGATGGAGTTCGACGCGAGCGGCAAGTGCACCGCGGGGTGCTGAGACGCGCCATTTCCTCGGAGGACACCTGCTGATCCATCGGGTCAGGCGAATGCAAAATCGCCGAATTCGAGGCCCCACAGCAAAATCGGCCGGGACCGGATGACCGCCCTCCGCTTTGGAGCGGTAATATGATATTGGCTCCCGCACCGGAGTACGGTGGCCTTCCTGCCGGAGAATCCAATCGTGCTGCAGGTTTCGGAAATCGACATCACGGCGGAGCTCAATTCCCGCCCGCCCCGCTCCCCGGATTACAAAGCCGAGGCCGACCTCCTGCAGCACCTCTCCGACGAGCTTCGACTGAAGCATGGGAACCTCCTTGGGCAGGTTTCCGAGGGCGCCATGGCCCTGTGCCGGGCGCAGTCCGCGGGCATCAGCCTGCTGGAGTCGGACGGCGCCGAAGAGCTGTTCCGCTGGCACGCGATCCGCGGCGCCTGGGCCCACTACGAGGGCGGCGGGCTTCCCCGCAGCGCCAGCCCGTGCGGGGTCGCCGTGGAACGCAACCAGACGGTGCTGATGCGCCATCCGCACCTCGCGTACGAGAAGGTCGTCGGCGCCGCGCCAAGGATCGAGGAAGTCCTGCTGGCCCCGTTCAGCGTCCTGGGCGAGCCGGTAGGGACGATCTGGGTGATCGCGCACGAGCCCTCGACGCATTTCGATGCCGAA
>JBBQBW010000363.1:0-3730 GCA_038318025.1 Burkholderiales bacterium
CCGGGCCAAGCTGAAGAAGCGTCAGAAGAAGGCGGCCTGAACCTGGGCACGGCGCCGCTGCGCGTCGTTTTCGCCGGGACACCCCCGTTCGCGGCGGCAGCCCTCCAGGCGCTCGCCGCATCCGGGTTCGACATTCCCCTCGTCCTCACCCAGCCGGATCGCCCCGCTGGCAGGGGACTCAGGCTCACTGCCAGCGCCGTTGCCCGCGCGGCTGACGAGTTGCAAATCGAGGTGGCCAAGCCGCCCGGGCTCAAGACGGCGGAGGCACACGCCCTCATCGCCGGCGCCCGCCCCGATGTGTTTGTGGTGGCTGCCTATGGAGTGATCCTGCCCCAGTCGATCCTCGACATCCCACCCCGCGGCTGCTTCAACATCCACGCATCCCTCCTGCCCCGCTGGCGCGGCGCGGCGCCGATCCAGCGCGCCATCCTTGCCGGAGACCCGCGTATCGGCGTGTGCATCATGCGCATGGAGGCGGGCCTGGATACCGGGCCCGTCCTCCTCAAGCGGGAAACGCCGATCGCCCCCGACGACACCGCGGGCGGGCTCACCACACGCCTCGCGCGCATGGGAAGCGAAGCGATCGTCGAGGCATTGCGTCGCCTGGACGACCTCGAGGCCGTCCCGCAGGATGCCGCCCACGCGACCTATGCGGCCAAGATCTCGAAGACCGAGGCGCGCATCGATTGGTCACAAGACAGCGCCGTCATCGACCGCCAGGTTCGCGCGTTCAACCCCTCACCCGGGGCCGAAACCTCGATGGGCGGCCAGGGGGTGAAGGTATGGATGGCCACCCCGGTGGCCGGAGATGGCCCGCCCGGCCAAGTCTTGTCTACGGATCGGTCCGCGATCGTCATCGGCTGCGGGTTGGGAGCCCTCCGGATCACCGAGCTGCAGCGTGCTGGCGCGCGGCGCATGCGGGTGGATGAGTTTTTGCGTGGCAACCCGCTGGCCCGCGGCACATTGCTGGAGGCGTCTCGGGCGTAAAGCCCTGTTTTTGAAGGGGGGTTACATGCCGTGGAACTGTGCAGAAACGCTGGCAAGTCATTGAGATTAGTGGTAAATTGACTTTCGCTGCCTCACCTGTGGCGTCTTTACCACAAACGCTTCGCGGCTGAGCGGTCACCAACCAATTTCACGGCGCCCCCATTCGATGCGACTCGCCTCGTCCCCCAACGTCACCGCGCGTGTGTTTCACGCGGGGCCGGCACGCCTGTTGGCGTGGGGCATCCTGGCGCTTGCGCTCCTGGCGTTCGCGTTTCCGGCCCGTGCCGCGGAAGGCATCGAGGTGCGCTCCGCGCTGATAGAGGCCGTGGACGACGGCTGGCAACTCCAGGCCGAGTTCGACATCAATTTCAGCCCGCGCCTCGAAGAGGCCGTAAACCGCGGCGTGCCGCTCTACTTCGTGGTGGAGTTCGAGATCGCCCGCCCCCGCTGGTACTGGTTCGACGAGAAGCCCATCCAGCTCACGCAGACCTACAAGATCAGCTACACGCCGCTGCTGCGCCAGTACCGGTTGTCGGTGGGCAACGTGTACCAGAACTTCACCCGTTTCGAGGAAGTGACCCGCGTTCTTTCGCGCCTGCGCGGGTGGCACGTCGCCGACAAGGGCGCGCTCAGGAAAGATGTCGCATACCAGGCCAGCCTTCGCATGCGCCTGGACCCCGCCCAGCTGCCAAAGCCGTTCCAAGTGAACGCAATCGCCTCGCGCGACTGGACGCTTGCGTCCGATTGGCAACGCTGGACCCTCACTCCGTGAAACCCCTGATTTTCCTGTGCGTGGTCACCGGCATCGCGCTGGTGTACCTGATGTCCCAGGCGTCGTCGAACTCCACCCTGTTCGCGCAGAACTACACGCTGCTCCTGGGTCTGGGCGGCGGGCTGGCCCTGGGACTCATGGCGCTGATCGGCTACCAGCTCTGGGTGCTGCGCCGGAAGCTTCGCGAGAGGGTGTTCGGCTCCAAGCTCACCCTGCGGCTGATGATCGTGTTCGCGCTGATGGCGCTGATCCCCGGCGGCATGGTGTACGCCATCTCGTTTCAGTTCCTGCAGCGCTCCATCGAATCGTGGTTCGACGTGCGGGTCGACGAGTCGCTGAAGGGCGGCATCAACCTGGCTTACGGGGCGATGCAGAACTCGCTGCGCGAGCTGGGCGACAAGGCCGACACGATGGCCATGTCGCTCGCCGCCTCGCAGGCGGTGGAGGCGGCCACCCTGAACCGGCTTCGCGAGTTGCACTCCGTCGAGGAAGCCACCCTCCTCACGTCCCGCGGGCGGGTCATCGCGCAAGCGGGCTCGGAGCCGGTGATGCTGCTGCCGGACCTGCCGGGCCCCAACCTGCTGCGCCAGGTGCGTGCTCAGCAGCGCGTGCCAATGATCGAAGACATCCCCGAGCGGGGGCTCTTCCTGCGCGTGCTGGTGCCGGTGAACGTGCTTACGATCGCGGACGACATCCGTGTCCTGCAGGTGCTGCAGCGTGTGCCCCCGGCCATTGCGCGTGACGCGAAGTTGGTGGAGGCAGGCTACAAGGACTACCAGGAGCTGCTGCTCGCCCGTAACGGCCTGAAGAGCATCTTCGGCCTGACCCTCACCCTTGCGATGCTCCTCACGCTCTTTTCAGCGCTGGCTCTGGCGTTCGTGCTCTCGGAGAAGCTCTCGGCGCCGCTGTCCGCGCTTGCCGAAGCCACGCGTGCAATCGCCAAGGGGGACTATTCCAAGCTGAACCCGGTGAAGAGCCGCGACGAGTTCGGCGTGCTCACGCAGAGTTTCAACACCATGACGCGCCAGATCGCCGATGCCACCGAGGCGATGGAGCGAAACCAGCAACAGCTGGAGAACGCCAAGACCTACCTGGAGAGCATCCTCTCCAACCTCACCTCCGGCGTCCTTACGTTCGACGAGCGCCTCTACATGAAGACCATGAACGCGTCGGCCACCGGCATCCTCGCGATCCCATCGGGCGCATTCCACGGGTTGAAGCTCGCGGAATGGCCGCGCCACGTGCAGTCGGTGGCGCCGTTCGCCGAGATCGCGCTGCGCCAGTTCGCCTCTTCCGGAATGCGCCAGTGGGAGGAGCAGATGGAATACCGCCGCGCCGACGGGCAGCGCACGCTGCTGCTGCGCGGCACGCGCCTGGGCCAGCGCGGCGAAAACGGCTATGTGGTTGTGTTCGACGACATCACCCACCTCATCCAGGCGCAGCGCGATGCCGCCTGGGGGGAGGTCGCCCGGCGCCTGGCCCACGAAATCAAGAACCCCCTCACCCCGATCCAGCTCTCCGCCGAGCGCCTGCAGCACAAGCTCCACGACAAGCTGCCGGCCCATGAGGCGGACCTGCTGAAGCGCGCCACCGGAACCATCGTAAGCCACGTTGCGGCGCTGAAGGGGATGGTGGACGACTTCACCCAGTACGCCCACGCCTCGCGGATGAACGCGCGCGCCCTCACTCTGAACGACCTGGTCCGAGAGGTGCTGGTGCTTTACGAATCGATGGGGGTGGCGATCGAGCCGCGGCTGGCCGACGACCTGCCCCAGATCTACGCCGATCCGGCGATGCTGCGGCAGGTTCTCCACAACCTGTTCCAGAACGCGATCGACGCGCTTACCGGCGTCGACAATCCCCGCATTCTCGTGTCCACGACGCTCGGCACCGGCGGCGTGCTGCTCACGGTGCGCGATAACGGCACCGGCATCGCCGAGGGCGTGATGGGTCGCATCTTCGAGCCTTACG
>JBBQBW010000364.1:0-3713 GCA_038318025.1 Burkholderiales bacterium
CCATCGTGAACCTTGCTGCCCAAGCAGGCGTCCGCTACTCCCTCGAGAACCCCCGCGCCTACGTCGATGCGAATGTGCACGGGTTCCTGAACGTGCTCGAAGGGGCGCGGCAGCACGGCACCGGCCACCTGGTCTTCGCCTCCACCAGCTCCGTCTACGGCACCAACACCGAGCTTCCCTTCCACGAGAGCCAGCGGACCGATACGCCGGTGTCGCTTTACGCCGCCACCAAGAAGGCCAACGAGGTGATGGCGCATTCCTACGCGCACCTGTTCGGCATCCCCTCGACCGGGCTGCGGTTCTTCACCGTCTACGGTCCCTGGGGCCGCCCGGACATGGCGCTCTTCAAGTTCACCAAGGGCATCCTCGCCGGCGAGCCGATCCCTGTTTTTAACGAAGGGAAGATGGTGCGCGACTTCACCTACGTGGATGACATCGTGGAAGGCGTCGTCCGCGTGATCGACCGCCCGCATCCGTACCGGATATTCAACATCGGCAACCAGGAGCGGGTGGAGCTCATGGCCTATATCCGCGCCATCGAGGCCGCGGTGGGTAAGCCCGCGAAGCTGGAGCTACTGCCCATGCAGCCTGGGGACGTGGCGGCTACCGAGGCCGACACGAGCGCGCTGGAGGCTGCTACGGGCTTCCGCCCATCGACGCCGGTGGAGGAGGGGGTTCGCCGTTTTGTCACCTGGTACCGGGAGTATTACCGGGTCTAGGTCGGGACCCCTCGCCGCCCTCGCGGCACGCCCCGTGCTTTCCTACCTCCTCAGGGGGTACCACTAATTCGCGTCATCCCTCACCTTGAGGGTTCGCAAAGGCATTCCATGGATAACTTCGACATACCGACCGCGGCCGATCGCACCATCGTGTACCTCTCGTTCACCGAAAAGGTGCCGGTGGACGACTACATCCTTCAGTACCTCAAATCGCGCCGCTTGCCCGTCAACACGGCGACGGTCGTGAACCTGCGGGAGTGGATCCGGCGCATGCCCGGGAAAGGGCCGCTGTACCGGGGGGACGTGGACTACTTCTTCGATACCAACGTGTTCAAGCAGGCGTTGAGGGCGAGGAAGGGCAGGTTTGCTTGAGCTTGGACCCCGGCCCATCGCTGCAGGAGCAGAGCAGTGGCCGGGGTGACCCTCGAAGCGTAGGATGCGAGCAAGGACCGTGGCCGCAGGACGCCCGCTCGGGTGACCGGCCCCGGCGGGAGAGAAAGATGACTGCATCCAGGCGCACCGGCCTTTGCGCATTCCTTTTCCTCGGCGTGGTCCTGGCGGCTCCTCTCGCCGCCGCGTCCTCCGCCAACCCCGCGGCGCTCGCCAACCTCACCCCGCGCAACACTGCCGGCACGCCGTGCAGCGGCTGCCACGGCGCGACCACGGGCGTGACGGTGGTGATCAGCGGTCCCACGGCGCTGAATGCCGGGCAGCTCGGCACCTATACGATCACGGCGTCGAAGGCCGGGCTCGCCAACGGCACGAAGATGGGCGTGGCGGTCGCCGCGAGTGATGCGGGCACGCCGCTGTCCGCCGTGGCCGGAATGCCTACCGTGCTCCAGGGCAACGAGATCATCCACTCCGCGGGCGTGGGCGCGCTGCGCACGACGACGAGCGGCACCGCCACCTACACGGTCAACTACACCATGCCCGCGGGTGCGGCCATAGGCTCGACGCACACGCTCTACGCGACCTCCGCGCTCACCTTCAGCGGCGCCAACTTCGCGTCCAACGTCACGGTCTATACGCGCCCCGCGGGCACCACCGCGCTCACGCCTTCCGGACCCACGCCCTCGACGGTGAGCCTCTCCTGGACGGGCGGGGGGCCGGAGTACCGGGTGGTCTACAAGCCGGGTGCGGCGGCGCCGGTGAGCGAAACCGACGGCACCACGATCGCCGTGGGCGCGGTTACCTCGCACACCGTGACGGGCCTTTCCGCCTCGGCGCAGTACAGCTTCGCCGTGTACTCGAAGCTCACCGGCCAGGCGATCTTCGCCAGCACGGCAGCCACCGCGACCGCCAGCACGACCGCCGTGGTCACGGGCGCGCGTTACGTGAATGCGGCAACCGGCGTCAACAGCGGCGTCTGCAACTCCGCCGGCAGCCCCTGCAAGACCATCACCTATGCGATGGGGCAGGCGGTGGCGGGCAATCCGGGCGACACGGTGAGCGTGGCCCCGGGAACGTACAACACCGCCTTGGGGGAGGTGTTCCCGATCATCCTCAAGTCGGGTGTCGCCCTCGTCGCGACGGGAAACTTCGGCAACACGGTCATCGATGGCGTTGGTGCCGCGACCCCCTCGGGAATCCTCACGAGCTCGGGCAACGCCTCGGCCGCCACGCGCGTCGAAGGCTTTACCTTCACCCGTGGCCTCAACCTGCCGGGACAGGGTGGCGTAGCACTGGGGGGCGCGATCTACATCACGGGCGGCGGCGGCAACCTCGTGACGGTGACGCGCAATCGCTTCCTCGCCAACGAGGCGCGCGGCTACTCCGCGGACAATTCCCTCGGCCACACGGGCGGGCTCGCGTGGGGCGGGGCGATCGCGGTGTTCAGCTCCAACGTGAACATCGTGAACAACCGCTTCGAGGACAACGTGGCGCGCGGCGGCAATGGGTTCAACCACCCGGGCACGCCGAATAGCGGCAACGAGAACGGTGGCCCGGGCGTGGGCGGCGCGATCTACTTCGCCGGCACGGGGAAGGTCTTCAACAACACCTTCGACGGCAATGTGGCGGTGGGCGGCAACGGCGGCACCAGCTCCACGGGGCCGGGGTATCGCGGCCCCGGAACGGCGGGCGCGGTCTCCGCATCGGGCAACCCCGCTCCCGAGATCACCAACAACATCTTCACGAGCAACGCGGCCAACTCGGGTACCGGCACTGCGCTCAATCCTTCCAGCGCGGGAGCCGTCGCCTCGAGCATCGCGGTGGTGAAGACCAACGTGTTTTTCGCGAACCAGGTGGATGGCGCGGCGAGCAGCGGCGACAGCCTGGGGACGGGGGCCGTTTCTTCCGATCCGTTGTATGTCGGGACGGGCCTGCGGCCTTCCTTCACCTCGCCCGCCAAGGGGACGGGTACGGCGATTGGCGCGCCCACGGTGGACATCGACAACGCCACGCGTCCGATCCCGCCCTCGATCGGCGCCTACGAGCCGCTCCCGGGGGCGATCTCGCCTTCGGTCGCAAGCCTCGACTTCGGCGGCCAGTCGATGAACACCACCGCGCCCGCGCAGCCCGTGACGCTCACCAACAGCGGCGGCGGGTCGGTCACCATCACCTCGATCACGGCCCCGGCGCCCTTCGCGGTCACGCACAACTGCGGCACGGTCGTCCCCGGCGCCTCGTGTGTGGCGAACGTGACCTTCACGCCGACGGTGCAAGGAGCCGCGGCGGGGAACCTCACGATCGCGGCGAGTGTGGCTGCACCCTCGATCCCGCTCGCCGGCAATGGGGAGCGCTCGCTCGTCACGCACTACTACCGCTCGGTCCTGCGGCGTGCGCCCGATGCGGGCGGCAAGGTGTTCTGGGAGGCAGAAGCGGTGCGGATGCCGGGGCTCGGCGCCAACATCAACGAGACCTGGTACTCGATGGCGACGTTCTTCTTCTTCAGCGGCGAGTACCTCGCGTTCAACCGCGACGACAACGGCTTCGTGACCGACCTCTACAACACCTTCTTCAACCGCGCGCCCGACGGTGGCGGCCTCGCCTTCT
>JBBQBW010000365.1:0-3710 GCA_038318025.1 Burkholderiales bacterium
TCACCCGGTTCCACGGCGCGGGCAGGTCGGCGCCGGGCGGGGCGCCGGAGAACGGCGCGATCGTGGCCCCTTGGGTCGCGGCAAGCGCGAGCCCTGCGGTGAAGCATGCCGCCAGCGCCGCCCACCCCGCCCTCACCACGCGATCCCGGCGGCGAGCCCGCCAACCCGCTCCAGGCGCTGCAGGTCCTCGGGCCGGTCCACGTCCCAGAGGGTTTCGAGCTCGCGCCACGGCATTCCGGACGCGGCGAGCCGCTCACGCGTCGCCGCCATCACGCCCTCGCCGCCCCACGCGATATCCTCGAAGAGGTGCGGCACCGGCCGGGCGAGCGCCACCAGCACGTAGCCGCCGTCCTCCGCCGGGGACACCGCGGCCTCGCCCGCCGCGACCGCCGACGCCGCCTCGGCAAGGTGGCGCGGTGCGAGCGCGGGGCAATCGGCGCCGATCAATACCAGCGCGCGGTGGGCGGCGAACGCGCGGGCGAAGGCATTCTCCATCCGCACGCCGAGATTCGCCCCCACCTGGGCATGGAGCTCGACGCCCTGCTCGCGCTCGCAGCGGGAGAAAAATGGATGGTCGGTGTCAGGCGCGCACCACAGCTCGACCGGCCCCACCCCGGAGGCGATGGCGGTCCCGATCGCGTGGATCGCAAGGCGCTCATGGAGGGACGCGGCGCGCTCCTCGCCCACGCTCGCGGCGAGCCGCGTCTTCACCCCGCCCGGGACCGGCGCCTTGGCGAAGACCGCGACGCGCACGCCCTCAGGACGAAGTGCGTTCGGCACCGTACCGGCGGGCGAGCCGCCCCGGGTCTGCACCGAGCGCGTACTCCAGCCGCAGCCGCCACATGAGCAGGATGGTGCGCAGGGTGCCGTGCCGCTCCCAGCGCCGGCCGGAGGTCACCACGCGCTCGCGCAGGCACACCGGCGGGCCGCGGCGCTTCAGCGACTTCGACAGCGCCACATCCTCCATCAACGGGATCGGCGGGAACCCGCCCTCTGCCACGAACACCGTGCGCTTCACGAAGAGGGCCTGGTCACCGGTGGCGACCCCGGTCCAGCGCGAGCGCGCATTCATGAGCATCGCCACGAGCGCTAGCAGCGGATCGGCCCCGGCGATCGCGACGTCGAAGCGCCCCCACTCCCGCGCGGCGCGCCCGAGGCCATCGGCCACCAGCACGTCGGCGGCCGGCGGCAGCGTGGTGTCGGCGTGCAGGAAGAGGATCACGTCGCCGCGGGACGCATGGGCGCCCGCGTTCATCTGCACCGCGCGCCCGCGGGGGGACGCGATCACGCGGTCGCACCATGGCGCGGCGAGGCGCGGTGTCCCGTCGCGACTGCCCCCGTCGACCACCACCACCTCGACGCCGCGGCCGCGCAGCTTGGCGAGCGCCGCAAGGCACGGGAGGATGGAAGCGGCCTCGTCGAGCACCGGGACCACGATGGAGAGGGAGGGCATGGCGACCATTCTATGCGCTGGCACTAGCGGGCGTCGTTGAGCGCCCAGTCGTACTCCAGGAACGCGATCCCGACGTTCTGCGCTCTCACCGCCTCCCGGTCCTCGCGCTTGTCGGCGAGCTGGTCCGCGTAGCGCGCGAAGGTGGCGGGGAGCGAGGCGAACGCCTTGTGGCCGCGCTCGAAGTCCTTGCCGTACCAGTCGAAGATGCGCGAGACCTCGAGCTTGCGCGACGTCGGGTCGTAGCGGTTGCGCGAGCGATCGGCCATGAAGCGGCGCATCGCGTCGTCGAGCTGTGCCTCGAGCTTCGGTGCCACGAACGCCTCGGTTCTCAGCATCGGGCAACCGATCGAGGCGCACACCACCGCCACGTGCACGCGCGGGTCGTCATAGGCGCCGGGCGCGCGCAGGATCTCGTGCTCGATCTGGTCGAGGTAGGAAGGCTGGCCGAACAGCGTGAAGAACTTGTCCTTCCACGGGTTCCCGAACACGCTGCCGAAATCCCGGATCGACTTGATATCGGGATAGCGGGTGAGGACCTTCTCCACCGTGAACGCGTTGTAAGCGTTGTAGAGGAACGCCTGCTGCTGCGCCTTGCTCCAGGCGTCGAATTCGGTGCGGGTGACCTTCTGGTACTCGCCGAGGACGGCTTTAAGGGCCTCCCGGTCCCGCGCCATCCCGGCGTAATCGAGGCGCGAGGCGTTGCCGCCGGCGGCGACGCGCACGTGGCGTTGCAGGAGGTCCTCCCACGCCTTGTGGGAGTGGTCCAGCGCCCAGGCTTCCGGAGCCACGACCAGCGCGATCGTGGCGACAATCGCCGCAATCCGGTGGCCCATCAATCGTCTCCGTGCGCCTTGGCGGCGGCGTCGTAGTACTTCGTCTTGTCCCCCACGAGGCTTCCCACGCGGCCCACCACGGCGCCGAATCCGGCCTCGCCCCGGGTCCATGCGTGGAACGCCGTGAGGAAGTCCATCTGGCCGCGGGTCACGGTGGAGCGCTTCCATTGGCCCGCGACGTATTTGTTCGCTTCCACCCAGGTGGGATAGGCGTGGATGGTGCCGAGGATCTTGTTCAGGCCGAAGCCATGCCGCATGGCCGCCACGAACTCCGCCAGCAGCTCGGCGGCGTGCTCGCCCGCGATGGTGGCGCCGAGGATCTTGTCACTGCCGGGCCGCGTGAGCACCTTCACCATGCCGTGGGCGGCGCTCTCGGCGATGGCGCGGTCGAGGTCGTCAATGCCGTAGGTGTACACGTCGTAGGGAATCTTCTTTTCCTTCGCTTCGGTCTCGTTCAGCCCCACGCGCGCGACTTCGGGATCGGTGAAGGTGGCCCACGGCACCACCGAGTAGTCCACCTTGAACTTGCGCAAGCGCCCGAAGAGCGCGTTCACCGCGGCGTACCACGCCATGTGCGCGGCGGTGTGGGTGAACTGGTAGGGCCCCGCCACGTCGCCCACGGCGAAGACGTTCGGGAAGTGCGCCTGCAGGTATTCGTTCACCTCCACCGTCTTCTGCTTGGTCACCGGGATGCCGAGCGCCTCGAGGCCGAAACCCTCCGTGTTGGCCGCGCGGCCCACGGCGCAAAGGATCGCGTCGCATGCGATCTCGCTCTCGCGCCCTTCATGCTCCACCGTCACGATCTTCTCCGTCCCCGCCACGCGCACCGCCTTCGCCTTGTGCCCCACGCGCACGTCGATGCCCTCGGCGGCGAAGCGCGCGGCCACCATCGCGGAGAACTCCGGGTCCTCCCTCACCATGATCCGCGGCAGCATCTCGACCTGGGTCACCTTCGAGCCCAACCGCGCGAAGGCCTGGGCGAGCTCGCAGCCGATCGGCCCGCCCCCCAGCACCACCAGCCGCGGCGGAAGGACGCGCAGGTCCCAGACGTTCTCCGACGTGAGCGGCTGCGACTCGCGCAGCCCCGGGATCGGCGGGATGAAAGGCCGCGCCCCGGTGGCGATCACGATGTTGCGCGTGGTGAGCACCTTCTTTCCCCCGGCGGCGAGGGCGACTTCCACGGTCCATGGAGACGTGATCGTCGCGGTGCCCTGGAGGCACTCGACGCCAAGCGCGGTGTAGCGCTCCACCGAGTCGTGGGGCTCGATCGCGCGCACCACGTTGCGCACCCGCTCCATCACCTCGGCGAAGTCGAACTCGACCACGGCGCTGCGCACGCCGAGCTCGCGCGCGCGCTTCGCGTCGGCGAGGAAGCGGCCGGTGCGGATCAGCGCCTTCGAGGGCACGCAGCCGGTGTTGAGGCA
>JBBQBW010000366.1:0-3707 GCA_038318025.1 Burkholderiales bacterium
AACGCGTCCCAGGGCGCGGTGGGGATCATCGACGCGGGCGGCAGGTCCGAGCATGGCGACGCCGAGCACCACAACATCCCGGCCACGGCGACCCCCAACGACGCCGCGGCCGTGCGCGGCAAGCTCGCCTTCGAGAGCAAGTGCCTGGCGTGCCACACCATCGGCGGCGGCGACCGGCTCGGGCCGGACCTGCTGCAGGTGACGAAGCGGCGCGACGCGGCGTGGCTTACCCGCTGGATGAAGAATCCGGACGCGATGCTGCAGTCGGACCCGATCGTCAAGGAGATGCTCGCGAAGTACAAGGTGCCGATGCCCAACCAGAACCTCTCCGACGAGGAGGTGCGCGACTACGTCGCGTACTTCAAGTGGGCGGACGCGAACGTGCCCCAAGGCGCGGCGCCGGCGAAGCCGGCCGCGCCAGGAAAGTGATGCGGGCATTGCGCCGCACGGGGAGTGTCCTGGGCGTTCTGTGGCTCGCCGCCTTCCATGGGGGCGCGGTGGCCTGCGGTGTGTGCATCGACGACAAGGTCGCCGCCGCGTACGATCACGCGGTGGTGATCTCGGCGGTCGAGCGCCGCCGGATCGTGGTGTTCGCCGAGGTGTCCGGGCCCCGGGAGGCGAAGTCCATGGTCTCCGCGACGGCGCGTGCGGCCGCGGTCGTGCCCGGCATCGAGCGCGCCAGCGTGCGCAGTGCGATCGCGCCGGCGGTGGTGTCCTTCGTGCTGGACCCGGCAGTGCGCGATCCCGCCTCGGCGGTCGCGGCGACGCAGAAGCGCGCCGGGCCCGACGTGCGGCTCACCCTGCTGAAGGTGCTGGGATCGCGATAGAGCGAGCGAGTCGGCTGGCGTGCCAGCTCGAGCCACCGCCGCCATCTCCGGCTATCGCCGTGCCAGGTAGGGGTAGGGGTTGAGCGGCTCGCCCTTCCACCATTTCCGCTCGGGTCCCAGTCGCAGGATGGTGAGATGCAGGTGCGGCGCGTCGGCCGAAGCATTGCCGGTGCTGCCGACGTAGCCGATCAGCTCGCCGCGCTTTACCTCGGCGCCTTCCTTCAGGCTCGGCGCGTAGCGGTCGAGGTGCGCGTAGTAGTAGACGTAGCGCTGCGTGGGATCGAGCTGGTAGAGGGTGAGGCCGCCGGGCACGCTCGTGAAAAGCTTCACCACGCGCCCGTCGTCCATCGCCATCACCGGCGTGCCACGGGGCGCCGACAGGTCCAGCGCCTCGTGTTTCTTGGCGCCGCGGCGTTCGCCGTAGGTGTCGCGCAGCCCCTTGCGGAAGGATTCGGGGAGGGGGAATGCGATGTCGCGCTCGAGCAGCCCGGCTTCGAGTGCCGTTCCGGGCTCTTCCTTCGCGCTGCTGGACGGGGCCGCGAGCAGGATGGCCGCGATCGCCCCGGCGCTCGCCACCAGCAGCGAGAGCACTCCGGTGACCTTTACCGGCATCACTTCCTCACGTCGACCGCCAGCCCGGCCGAAGCGATGGCCGAGAGCCGCATCGCGTCCCAGTTGGTCAAGTGCACGCAGCCGTTGGTCTCGTTGTGCCCCACCTTTGAGGGCTCCGGCGTGCCGTGGATGCCGAAGTGTTTCTTGGAGAGGCCCATCCACAACACGCCCACCGGATTGTTCGGGCCGGGCGCGATGGTGACCTTCTTGTGGTCCGGATTCTTGTCGTGCAGCAGTTCCGGCGTGTAGTCGAACGAGGGATTGGTCACTTCGTTCACTACCTTGAGGGGGCCCACCGGCAACTCGTCCCGCGGGGTGCCGAGGCTGATGGGGAAGGTGGCGATGGGCTTGCCGGCGGCATCGAGGGCGATGAGGATACGCTCCTTTTTGAGGAGCCGCAGGGAGGCGGCCTTCGCGGGAGGCTTCGCCTCCACGTCGGGCACCTTGATCTCGACGCCGGCCTGGAAGCGCTTGCCGGGGTTCAGGGTCTTCAGCAGCGTGGGGCTCGAATGGAAGCGCTCGCCGAGGGCCTCGAGGAGATTCTCGAATCCAAGCGCCGTAAGCTTGGCGCGATCCATCGGGCTCTTCGGCACGACGATCCACGGGCCGGCGGCATCCTTGTCGGTGATCGTGTACGTGGTGAGGTTCTCGGTGTCCTTGCCGCCCAGCGCTTCCCAGGTGGGGGCGTCGATTCGGCCGGTGACCTTGAGGGAGCGCGCTTCCTGGAAGGCGGACACGGCACGGCGCATGTTCTCGCCGAAACCGCCGTCGATCTCGCCGGGCGAGAAGAAGGCCCGGGAGAGCAGAACCTGCGCTTTCACGACGTCGGGTCCGCGGGCACCCTTGCCGAGCGAGCTGGGTGCCTTCGCGGTGGCGGCCTCGATGGTGAAGGAGAGGGCGGCGATGCCGGCGGCGAGGACGAGCGAGGGGACTTTCATTCGAGCAGCGTACGGGCCTTCGCCCTTGCCTCCCATCGCTGGTTGCCCTGGGTCAGTGTAGGCGCAGGGCCCGCAACGCCGTGGGAAACCGGTAAGGGTGGCTGGTGCGATTTGGCATTGACCCCCGCGGCGCTGGTTCGCCTCGCCGACCCTGGACCTAGATGGGCGTGACCAGCGCCTTCCCCGCGAAGTGCGCCGCGAGGTTGTCGATGACCAATTGCCCCATCGCCTGCCGGGTCGGGTGCGTGGCGCTCGCCACATGCGGCTGGAGCACCACGTTCTCCATGGCGATGAACGCTTCCGGCACGCGCGGCTCGTCGGCGAACACATCGAGCCCCGCACCGGCGATGCGGTTCTGCTGCAGCGCCTCGATCAGCGCGGGCTCGTCCACGACGCTGCCGCGCGCGATGTTGACCAGGTAACCCCTGGGCCCGATGGCGTCGATCACGGCGCGGCTCACCAGTCCACGCGTCGCTTCCCCGCCGGGGCAGGCGGCGATGACGATGTCGCTTTCCCTTGCCAGCGAAACGGGGTCGGCGAAGTAGGACCACGAAAGGTCCGATTTCCGGTTGGGACCCTGGTAGGCGAGCTTCACGCCGAATGCCTCGCACCGCTTCGCGATCGCGCGTCCGATGCGGCCCATGCCAACGATGCCCACGGTCTTGCCCTGCAGGCTGTCGGTGAGCGGCATCGCGCCCTTCAGCCATTTGCCGTCGCGCACGTAGCGGTCGCCCTGGGGCACCTTGCGGATGGTGGCCAGCAGCAGTGCCACGGCGAGGTCGGCGACCTCCTCGGTGAGGACGTCGGGCGTGTTGGTGACAGGAATGCCGCGCTGCTTCGCCGCCACCACGTCCACGGTGTCGTAACCGACGCCGAAGTGCGAGATCACCTTGAGCTTCGGCAGCTTGGCGATGGTGGCGGCGTCGATGCCGCCGGAGTTGGAACTCGCCACGGCGGTGAGCTTGTCGGCGAGGGAAGCGACCAGCGCATCCTTGTCCGGGGCGGTCCACAGCCGGTGGGCATCGTAGGTCTTTTCCAGCTCCGCCAGGGTCGGCGGATACATCGGTCCGGTGATCAGCAGCGTTTGCTTCATGGGCGTTCGGTCTCCACGGGGGGCGGGATGCCTAGTTTTTGCGACCATGCGGTCATGTCGGCGAGGGCCTCCGAATCGATCGGCACGCCCCCCGCGATGCGTTCGTCCTGCGCGCGCTCCTCCGGCTCGCCCGGGTAGAGGATCTCCCCCTGCGTGCGCAGGTCGGCCACCACCGCGTCGACGGTGGCTTCGAGCGTGTCGGCGCCGGCGAAGCGGCCCGGGTCGATGGCCATGAGG
>JBBQBW010000367.1:0-3698 GCA_038318025.1 Burkholderiales bacterium
GCGTCCGCGACTGCTGACACAGTGGCCGCGCGCAATTTCGTCGAGCATCGTATTGCGCCAAGCAGTCAAGCGCTCAGGGGGGAACGGCCGCAGCTTGCGGCATCTTTCGTTTGATCACGCGCACGGCGTGGGTGAAGCTCAATCGATCCGGATCGAGCCCGCGCGGCCAGGCGGCTTGCGCCATGAGCTGGCGGATGGCGAAGTGCGCCAGCAGCAGGCCCCACAGTTCCTGCTGGACCAACTCCGGAGTCTTGCTGCGCAGCACCGTGCTGTTGGCGCGCAGGTGGGTCTTGAACTCGTCGAACACGCCCTCGATCTCCCATCGCTCGTGGTAAAGCGCCGCCAGCTCCAGGGCGGGCGCGTGCTGCGGGTCGAGGATGTTGGTCACCAGACGGTAGCTGTCTTGCACGGGTGTGGCCGAGTTCTGCAGCGTGTAGTCGATTACCCGCAACGTTTGCCCCGAGCGCCGTGCGCGATCGGCGCTGTCGAAGACGGTGCTGAGGTACGAGCCATCGGGCAGCGTTCGTTGCACCGGCAGCTTGAGGTTGGACTTGACCCGCCAGGCCAGCCGGGAGCCGCTGGCGCAGGCGATCTGCCAGAGCTTGAAGCCGTAGAAGTTGCGATCGGCCAACACCAACATGTCAGCATCGAGCTTGGCCGGCAGCAACTGGGCGGCCATGGCTTGCTCGCTGCGGCCGTAGGGCGCAATGCCGGCGGCCACCACCGCGTGCGTGCCGCATTCCACCAAGCCGAGCACGCGCGCCTGCGGGAAGGCGCTCTGGCCTCGCGAGGCTCCCGGGTAGCCGAAGAACTCAGCGTTGGCCGCCTCGTCGGCCACGTCCATGCAACTGCCATCCAACGCCATGACGCGCAGCCCCCGGTACCAAGCTCCCGGCGCCCCGGGGGCCGCCAGCGGTCGCAGCACCCGCCCGGCCAGTTGGTGCATCACCTCGGCACCGAGCCGGGTGCGCGCCTGCGAGATGGCCGACTTGCTCGCCTGCACCGCGCCCGCCTCGCCGCCACCGAGCCACTGCAGGCCTTCGCACACGACGCGCAGCACTTCCTCCAGCGGCGCTTCTCGCCACAGTGCAAGCGCCATCACGTAATACACCACCGCCGGCGCCGGCAACAGCCGCTCACGCTGACTCGCCTTGCCCGTATCGGCCAGCACCTCTTCGATCAACGCGCGCGGACACACGCTGGCCAACACGCCCGCACTGATCAGATGCGCAACGTCAACCTTCGCCGGCAGGACCTTCCGCGTTCTCGCCATCGTCTCCGTCCATCGAAGCCTCGATGGAATCGGATTATGAACGAGAAATTTCTATCTGAACAGTATTGCGGCTAGCCCCGGGCTTCACGCCTTCCAGCTCCACCAGCAATTGCGGCTTCCGCGTGGCGGGGGCGTGCGCATTGGAGCAGTACCCCACTCGCTCTTGCGCGGCTCCTCCTTGGCCGTGGCGACCGCGCGCGGTATCGTGGGGTCCACCCCCGCCCACCGTTTCGCGCGCCGCGCTTCCTCCATGACCCAAGCCGACCCCCGGAAGCCCCACACCATCCGCATGCACGCCGGCGACAACGTCGAGATCGTCGCCAACGACGGCGGCCTCCCGGCGGGTACGGCACTACCCGGCGGCCTCGCGCTGCGCGAGCACGTGCCCCAGGGCCACAAGGTGGCGATGATCGACCTGGCGCAGGGAGATGCCGTCATCCGCTACAACGTGGCCATCGGCCACGCTACGAAGGCGATCGCGGCGGGCAGCTGGGTGAACGAGCGCCTGCTCAAGATGCCCCCGGTGCGCGGCCTCGAGGGGCTGCCGATCGCGACGGTGCGCCCGGAGCCCCAGCCGCTGCTCGAGGGCTACACCTTCGAGGGCTACGTGAACGCCGATGGATCGGTGGGCACGCGCAACCTCCTCGCCATCACGCAGACCGTGCAATGCGTGGCCGGCGTCACCGATTTCGCGGTGCAGCGCATCCGCGCCGAGCTGCTGCCGAAGTATCCGAACGTCGACGACGTGGTGGCGCTGAGCCACGGCTACGGCTGCGGCGTCGCCATCGACGCGCCAGACGCCCCGATTCCGATCCGGACGCTGCGCAACGTGAGCCTCAACCCGAACTTCGGCGGCGAGATCATGGTGGTGAGCCTCGGCTGCGAGAAGCTGCAGCCCGAGCGCCTGCTGCCGCCGGGCTCCATCCCCATCTTCGACGAGCGCAACATTGCCGACGTGGGCGAGAACGGCCAGGCGCCGCTCGATGTGGTGCGCCTGCAGGACGACCGGCACGTGGGCTTCATGTCGATGATCGACTCGATCATGGAGCGCGCCGAGGAACACCTCGCGCGCCTCGATGCCCGCCGCCGCGAGACGGTGCCGGCAAGCGAGCTGGTGGTCGGGGTCCAGTGCGGCGGCAGCGATGCCTTCTCGGGAGTCACCGCCAATCCCGCGGTGGGGTTCTGCACCGACCTGCTGGTGCGGGCCGGCGCCACGGTGATGTTCTCCGAGGTGACCGAAGTGCGCGACGGCATCGACCAACTCACGTCGCGCGCGTCCACTCCGGAAGTCGCGGAGGCAATGATCCGCCAGATGGCGTGGTACGACGCCTACCTCGAGCGTGGGCAGGTCGATCGCAGCGCCAACACGACGCCCGGCAACAAGAAGGGGGGGCTGTCGAACATCGTGGAGAAGGCGATGGGATCGATCGTGAAATCCGGCACCGCACCGATCTCGGGCGTGCTGGCCCCCGGCGACAAGCTCGCGCAGAAAGGCCTCATCTTCGCCGCCACACCCGCCAGCGACTTCATCTGCGGCACGCTGCAGATGGCGGCGGGCATGAACCTGCACGTCTTCACCACCGGCCGCGGGACGCCCTATGGGCTCGCACCGGTGCCGGTGATCAAGGTCGCGACACGCAGCGACCTCGCGCGGCGCTGGCACGACCTGATGGACATCGACGCGGGGACCATCGCCACCGGGGAGAAGACCATCGAGCAGGTGGGGTGGGAGATGTTCGAGATGATGCTCGAGGTTGCGAGCGGCCGGCGCAAGACGTATGCCGAGCAATGGAAGCTGCACAACGCGCTGGTGCTGTTCAATCCGGCGCCGATTACGTGACCAGGCGCGGATCTCAGCGGGGAACTGGAATAACCCCCTAGAAGCAGGTCATTGCGGGCGCGATAACCCGTGAAAGTGGCGCGAATCCCCCGGAAAATCGGGCATGCGCCACTGGCGGTGGTCGTGCTGCTAGCGAGCCCGGGCGCGTTTCTGCCGACCGTGAGCCGGACACCGAAGGACGGGCCGAAGGATCTGCCACCCGCGGCCGGCAGAGCCGCCACGCGCCATATTCCGCGGCGCAAATCCCAGCACGCGCGGACCCTTGGAGATCATCGCGTCGGGATCTCGCGCGCGGCCAACGACAACCTCGCATGTTGGAAACGCGAAGGGGTCAAAAGCGAAGATCAGAAGCGCCGCCCGTTAGGCACAATGGCTATACCATGGTTATACAAAAACTTGTATAGTGGGAGAAAGGACGCACATGGCGCGCCAGAAGAAGAAACCCGCGCAGTTTCGCGGGAGTGCGAAAAAGGCACTTTCGAGGTCTTCCTACAAACGTGAGGCAAGACCTCGGTTTTCAGATTTTCAAGCTGGAAACGGGGTCTGACCCCGACAGCTGGAAACCCATGAAAAACGTGGGCAGGG
>JBBQBW010000368.1:0-3675 GCA_038318025.1 Burkholderiales bacterium
GACGGCACCGGATTGGGGTCGGTCCCGGGACGTTTGCCCTCGGGACGGTCGCGCGGGTGCGGCGGCTCGGCCACCCCCATGGAGATGATGTACTTGAGCGCCTCGTCGACGCTCATCTCGAGCTCCATCGTGTCGGCGCGCGGCACGATGAGGAAGAAGCCCGCGGTGATGTTCGGCGTGGTGGGCACGAAAACCGAGATCTGCTCGCGGCCGAGCCGGTCGGCGACCTCGTTCTCCGGCGCGCCGGTGACGAGCGCCACGGTCCACGTCCCGGCCTGGGGATAACGCACCAGCACCGCGCGCCGGAACGCCTGCCCCTCGGGCGAAAAAAGCGTGTCGCTGATCTGCTTCACGCCGCCGTAGATCGACCGGACGATCGGGATCCGCCCGAGGATGAAGTGGCCGAGGAGCAGCAGCTTGCGCCCGAAGAAGTTGGCCGCGAGCGCCCCGGTGAAGACCACGATCGCGAGCGTGAGGATGATCCCCAGGCCGGGCACGTAGAAGCCGAACAGCGCATCGCTGCGGTAGCTCGCCGGAACGAGGAGGAGCGACTGGTCCATGAGGTCGACCAGCAACTTCAGCACCCACAGCGTGATGCCGAGCGGTATCCAGACCAGCAGGCCCGCGACGAAGTAGCGCCGTAAGGTGGCCATCGCCTGCTAGCGCGACGGGGTCACGAGCCGGAGGAGGTGGTGCCGGAGCCGCTGGCGGCGCTGCCGCCCGGGGTTGCCTTGCCGCCATCGCCACTGCCTCCATCGGGCTTCGCAACCGCCTTCGCATCCGCGGGCTTTGCGTCTCCCGCCTTTGCGTCTCCCGCCTTGGCGTCTCCCGCCTTGGGCGCCGTTCCCTTCGACTTGAAATCGGTGGCATACCAGCCACTGCCCTTCAGCTGGAAGCCGGCGGCGGTGAGCATCTTCGAGAAATCGGGCTTGCCGCACTTCGTGCAGGTGGTGAGCTGCGGGTCGCTCACCTTCTGCAGGAACTCCTGCTGGTGGCCGCAGCTCGAGCAGCGATACTCGTAGATGGGCATCTCGTGGCGTCTCCGTTTGGGTTGATTTGCATTTTAACAGAAGCACTTGGCGCATTTGTGCGGTGCGCAATGAAAGCCCGGGCGCAACGCCGGGAAAGCGCCCCGGCGGGCGCCCTCAAGACGGCGCCGCCGCGCGGCGGCGGTTGGCGAACCAGCCGCCGACGGCGAGTGCCCCCGACATGGTCCAGAAGACAGGCGCCATGCCCAGGGCGGCCACGCTGCCGAACGCCAGCGGCAGCACGGTGTGGCTCGCATTGAGCACCATCGAGCGCACGCCTACCGCCTCCCCTCCGCGCCCGGCGGGCGCATGGGCATAGATGAGCGACATGACCGAAGGCTGGGTCGCACCCAGGGCCAGGCCGAGGAGGAACGAGATCGCTGCGAGGAGCGGCACGGTGTGCGCCAGCGGGAACAGCAGATAGGCGCAGCACGCCACGGCCATCGTGGCGGTGATGAGCGGCCACTCGCGCACGTGCCTGGAGATGAACGGGAGTGCCAGGCGGATCGTGATCGTGGCGGCCGCGAAGCTCGCGAGGATGAGCCCGATGGTGGTGGCGGACAGCCCGATCTGGGTCCCGTAGATCGGCATCACGAACACGTAGAGGTCCCAGGCCCCCGCGAGGAGCCCGGTCACGATGAAGACGTTG
The DNA here is from genome assembly GCA_038318025.1 of Burkholderiales bacterium. Taxonomy (GTDB): domain Bacteria; phylum Pseudomonadota; class Gammaproteobacteria; order Burkholderiales; family Usitatibacteraceae; genus Usitatibacter. The sequence goes on from JBBQBW010000368.1 coordinate 1,678, forward strand.
CGCAGCTGCCGGTCGCGCAAAAGGTCGAAGGCGCTGCGGGGCGCGGACTCGCCCGCGGCCCCGGGCACGTGGTAGAAGCGATGGCGCTTTGCCGCGAGGAGCGCCAGGCCCGCGAGCCCGATCGCCGCAAGCAGCAGGAACGAGATCTGGTGGCCCAGGTGGTCGATGGCGAGGCCGGCGGCGACCGGTCCCACGAAATTGGAGATCGAGAAGCCCAGGGCCAGCCAGCCGAAATTGGCCTTCCGGTCCTCCGGCGAGCTCATCTGCCCCACGGCGTGCTGGATGCCGACATGGAACAGCATGAAGCCCAGGCCAGCTCCGGCGGCGGCGAGGTGGAGTGAAACGATGCCGGGAAAGACGCCCGGGATGGCCACCGCCGCAACCACCACGGCGAGCGATGCGAGCATCGGACGACGCACGCCGACCCGGTCGACCAGGCGCCCCGCCGGAATGCCCAGCAGCATCGGCAACGCTGCGAAGAGCGACATCAGCACGCCCACCGTCAGCGGCGAGCCGCCGAGCGACAGCGCCGAAAGCGAGATGTTGAGGCGGCTGCCGTTGAAGGCGGAGTGCGCGAGGACCGTCGTGGCGACGATCAGCCCGAGGGGGACGCCTCCGTTCAGGGCTTCCTGCTTTCCAGGGCAGCGATGCGCTCGGCGATGGGAGGATGGCTGGAGAAGAGCCCGAGGAACTTGCTGTGGCCTTCCGCGATGCCGTGGGCCTGGAACGACTGCGGCAGCGCGGCAGGCTCCACACCCCCCAGCCGGCGCAGCGCCGCGACCATCGGGCTCGCGCGCCCCATCAACGAGGCCGACCCCGCGTCGGCGCGGAACTCGCGCTGGCGCGAGAACCACGCGACGATGATCGAGGCGAGGATGCCGAACAGGATCTCGCAGGCGAGCACGGTGATGTAGTAGCCGATGCCGATGCCGCGCTCGCTCTTGAACACGACCTTGTCCACCAGGTAGCCCACCACGCGTGCGAGGAACACGACAAACGTGTTAACCACGCCCTGGATCAGGGTGAGGGTCACCATGTCGCCGTTGGCGATGTGGGCGACCTCATGGCCGATGACGGCCTCGACCTCCTCCCGCGACATCGACTGGAGCAGGCCCGTGGACACCGCGACCAGCGACGAATCGCGGAACGCCCCGGTGGCGAAGGCGTTTGGAGCGCCCTCGAAGATCGCGACTTCGGGCATGCCGATGCCGGCCTTGTCGGCGAAGCGCTTGACGGTGGAGACGATCCACTGCTCGTCGGCGCTCTGGGGCGGGTCGATCACACGCGCGCCCGTGGACCACTTGGCCATGGGCTTGGAGATGAGGAGCGAGATGATGGCGCCGCCGAAGCCGATCACCGCCGAGAAGATGAGCAGCATGCCCATGTTCAGCCCGTTGGCGGTGAGGAACCGGTTCACGCCCAGGAGCGACAGCGTGACCGACAGCACCAGCATCACGGCCAGGTTGGTGATCAGGAACAGGGCGATTCTCTTCATGGTCTTCGGTTTCCGCGAATGGAGCCCGTGGAGGAGGCTCGAAGGGGTGAGATCGGGCCAAGCGTGCCGATTTCAAGGCCCGAGTGTGCCATAGCGTCCCCGCTCAGGCCTTCATGCCGAACCGCGCCAGCGCGTCGCAAGGCGACCCAAATGCGGGGCATTTCGCTTCCGGCCCCAGGCCCATGACAGACAGCTCGTGTTGAACCAGCACGCGGTTCAGAACGGGATGTCGTCCTCGAAGTCGTCGAACTTTCCGCCGGCCTTGGCGGCGCTGGCCGCGGCGGGCTTGCCCGCGGGAGCGCGGCTCGGGGCCTGCGACTCTTCGCCACGGTCCGGAGCACCGCCGCCACCACCGCCGCCCACGCCCTGGCGCGAGCCCAGCATCTGCATGCGGTCGGCGATGACCTCGGTGGTGTACTTGTCCTGGCCGTCCTTGTCCTGCCACTTGCGCGTCTGCAGCCGCCCCTCGACATAGCACTGCGAGCCCTTCTTCAGGTACTCGC
>JBBQBW010000369.1:0-3670 GCA_038318025.1 Burkholderiales bacterium
CCGGGCGCCGGCCTGCCCTCCAGTTCCCACCCCTCATGTCCAACATGCGCTTCCGGGAACCACCGCTGCGCCGCTACGTCGAAGAGCTTCTGGCGGGCAAGACCGGTCCCCGCGGCAAGGACTTCAACATGCGCTGCATCCCCTCGATGGTCGCCTCCTGCCATCGCTGATCTCTTGAGGACGCTCGCCCTCGCCCTGCTGCTGGCACTCGGCGCCACCACGGTGGCGGCGCAGGACCCCGCGCGCGACGTGCGCCGCGAGGCGCCGGCGGACACCACGACGGGCCCGCAGGCGACTCCCGAGGCGAAGCAGCGCGAGCAGCGTCAGCGCACCGAGCGCTCGCCCGTGCAGGTGGAGTGGGTCGCCCCCGATCCGTTGCGCAAGGTGTTCCAGGAAGGCCTGCCGCCGCCCGGCCTTGACGAGGACGGCCAGCGCCCCCCGGGAGCCTTGCGCCCGTGGGTGCGCGACATCCGCCGCCGCGTGCCCGAGATCGCCGCCTCGGAGGGCTACTTCTCCACCACCATCGAGGTGGACCTGGACGAGGATCGCGAGCACGCGAAGGTCACCGTGGCGCTGGGCCCGCGCACCGTGGTCGATGCGGTCGAGATCAAGTTCGGTGGCGACCTGGCGGGAGAGGGCGCCGAGCGCGAGGCGCGCCGGCAGGAGCTCATCGCCGCATGGACGCTCGAGCGCGGTCGGCCGTTCCGGAGCGCCGACTGGGAGGTGGCGAAGACGCGCCTCGTGGAGAGCCTCACGGAGCGTGACTATGCCGCCGGCACCCTCGCCGCGAGCCAGGGCCGTGTCGACGCGGACGCGGCCACGGCGCACTTGACGCTCCGGCTCGAGAGCGGGCCCCGCTTCACCTTCGGCGACGTGGTGATCGAGGGGCTCGAACGTTATCCGGAGGCGACCATCCGCCGCGTCGTGAACCACCAGCGCGGCGAGCGCTACAGCGCGCAGCGCCTGCAGGACCTGCAGCGCACGCTGCAGAACGCCCCGTGGTTCGCGAGCGTCGTGGTCGAGGTGGAGCGCGATCCGGCGAAGCCGGACAGCGTGCCGGTGATGGTGACGGTGGTGGAGCGCCCCACGCGCGACGTGGGGCTCGCCGGGGGCTTCGGCACCGACAGCGGGCCGCGGGCCGAGCTCGCTTACCGCCATCGCAACCTCTTTGACCGCGGCTTCGACATGCAGAGCGCGCTGCGCGTCGACGGCCAACACCAGATCGGCTACGTGGACCTGTTCCTGCCGCCGGGCTACTTGCGCACCGGGCGCGGCAACGAGCTCCTGTTCAAGGACAGCCTTGGAGTACTCGCCGAGAACAGCGATGTCCAGAACCTCGTGCTGCGGCGCTTCGCGGTGGCCGGATACCGGCACTTCACCTTCGAGCCGTTTGAGGTGCGCGCGGGCCTCTCCTTCCAGGTCGAGCGCTCGCGCCCGGACGACGCGGCGGAGCGGCTGAAGCGCGCGTTGGCGCCGGTGGCCGCCGTCACCTGGCGCCACGTCGACGACGTGTTCGACCCGCAGCGCGGCGGCGTGCTCAACCTGCAGGTCGCCGCCGGGGGCAAGTCGGTGGGCTCCACGCAGGACTTCGTGAAGCTCTACGCGCAGTACACGCGCTGGATCCCGGTCACGCCGCGCAACCAGCTGGTGGTGCGCGGCGAGATGGGACATACCATCGCACCGAGCCGCGAGGGAATTCCCGAGGACTTCCTGTTCCGCGCCGGGGGCTCGCGCTCCAATCGCGGCTACTCTTTCCAGAGCCTGGGACCCCGCGAGGGCAATGCCGTGGTGGGCGGGCGCTACCTGGTGAGTGCCAGCGTGGACGCCATCCACTGGCTCAACGATACCTGGGGTGCCGCGGTGTTCTACGACGTGGGCGACGCCACCGATTCCTCCTCCGACTGGAAGGCCAACCAGAGTTTCGGCGTGGGCGCGCGTTACAAGACACCCGCCGGCCCGCTCGCCCTCGACCTCGCGTGGGCCGACGAGGACCGCCGCTTCCGCCTGTCGTTTTCCGTGACGGTGGCTTTCTGATGAGCTCCGTCGACACCGGCATCATCGACCCGCCGCCGCCGCCGCCGCCGGCGCCGTCGTCTCCGCGCCGCCGCTGGGTGCGGCGCGTGCTGCTGCTCCTCCTCGTGCTGGTGGCGCTGATGGGGCTTGCCGCGTGGTACTTCCTCGGCACCACGGCGGGTGCGCGGCTGGTGGTGCAGCAGGCCACCGGCTTCGCGGGCGAGGGCGTGAAGGTGGAGGGCGTCGAGGGTCGCCTCTTCGGCGGGCTTCGCATCCAGCGCATCGAGGTGGACCGCCCCGACATGTACATCCTCGTCCAGGACGTCGAGTTCGACACCGCGCCGCCGCTTTTCGGCCGCGTGGACGTGCGCAAGCTCGCGGTCCGCTCGATCGAGGTGCGCACGGTCTCCACCGGGGCCGCGGCGAAGATTCCGGTGTCCTTCAAGCCGCCGTACCCGGTGCGGGTGGAGGAGCTACGCATCGGCGAGCTGCGCCTGGGTGAACTGGTGCGGGGCGCCCCGCGCGACGCCAACCGGGCCAAGGACGTGGTGATCCGCGACCTGTTCGTGAAGGGCGGCGGCGACGAGCGCCACTGGAACCTCGAGGAGGCGAGCGCCGTGACACCCTACGGCCGCGGGCGCGTCTCGGGAACCCTCGGCACCACGGCGCCCTTTGACCTGCAGGCGAAGGGCGACTTCGCCGGGCGATTTGGCGACCGCGACGTGAACGTCGCCCTGGTGGCGAAGGGCCAGCTTACCGAGTTCGTGGCCTATGCGAGCGGGGACATCGGCGGCACGCCCGCCACGGTGCGAGCGACGATCGAGCCCTTCGCGCCGGTTCCGGTGCGCTCGCTCGACGCCAACGCCCGCGGCCTGGACGTGCGGCAGCTCTTACCCGATGCGCCGTCGACGAAGCTCGATGTCGAGGCGAAGCTCGTGGCCGAAGGCAAGGGCTTCGCCGGCCCGGTTCGGCTCACCAACGCCGCGCCCGGGCCGATCGATCGCCCGCGCCTTCCCGTCACCGCGGCCACGGCGCGCGTGCGCGTGCTGCCGGAGCGGGTGGAGGTGTCCGATGCCCGCGTCGAGCTCTCCGGCGGCGGCAGCGCCACCGGGCGCGCCACCGTGGAGCGCGCTCGGGTGCAGGCCGACCTGCAGCTCGCCGGGGCCAACCTCGCGGCGCTCCATACCCAGCTGCAGCCCACGCGCCTTACCGGCGCGCTCAAGGTCGACGGCACGCCGCAGGGCCAGCGCATCGAGGGATCCCTCGCCGATCCCCGCTTCCAGGTCGAGGGCCGCGCCGCCGTGGCCGCCGACATTGTCACCATCGACACCGTGCGCGTGAAGCACCGCGGCGGATCGCTCACCGCAAGCGGCACCGTGGGTCTCAAGGGACGGCGCGAGTTCCGCCTCGAGGGCCGCGCCGAGCATTTCGATCCCGCGGCGATCGTGAAGACCCGGCCGGGCGACCTGAATTTCGCCTTCACCACGCGCGGCACCCTCGAGGGCGGGCCCGCCGGCGAGGCGAAGGTCGACCTCGCCGCAAGCCGCTTCGCGGGCCTGCCGGCGCTGGGCCGCATCCACGTGGCGGGCGATGCGAAGCGCGTGCGCGACGCCGACATCGACGTGACGCTGGGCGCGGCGCGGCTGCTGGCGAAGGG
>JBBQBW010000370.1:0-3668 GCA_038318025.1 Burkholderiales bacterium
CCCTTGTAGAGCGGGTTGTTGCCGATGATGCCCACGGTGCGGCCGCCGAGGCGCGCGAGCCCGGTGGTGGCCACCTTGCCGAAGCGTGGCTTGAGCTCCAGGTAGCTGTCGCGGTCGACCACGGTGCGGATCACCTTGCGCACGTCGTACACCTGGGTGCGGGAGACCGGAACCAGGTCGAGGATGCCGCCCATGCCGTCGCCGGATCCGGCGGGCACCGCTACCACCGGTGGCGCCTCGTTGTGGTGGCTGGGCAGGTAGGAGAGGAAGCGCCGGATGGCGTCGAGGGCCTCCTCGTCGGTGTCGACCACGGCGTCGGCGAAGCCGGTGACGTCCGAATGCAGCTGCCAGCCCCCCAGCGCCTGCGGGTCGACTTCCTCGCGAATGGCGAGCGAGGCCAGCAGCGAGCTCGAGACCGCGAGCACGGCGCCCTTGCGCATCACGCTGAAATCCGAGAGCACCGCGTACCAGGACGACGAGCCGTAGGACATGCCGAGGGTCGCTGAGCACCACGGCGTCTCGCGCATGCGCCGGTACTGGAGCCCGTCGTTGCCGAGGAGCGATCCCATGCCGCGTGAGCCCATGTGGTCCGGCATGCGGGCACCCGACGATTCGCCGAGGAAGACCAGGGGAAAGCCGCGCTCGGTGGCGACCTTGCGCAGGTGCGCGATCTTGCGGCCGTTGGTGGCGCCGGAGGAGGCACCCATCACGGTGAAGTCGTTGGAGACCACCGCGGCGTCGCGCCCCTCGATGCGGCCGAAGCCCGCGATCTTGCCGTCGGAGGGTGACTTGTCCGCGTCCGAGGGCGTGGCCGACGTGGAGAAGAGGCCCGACTCGATGAAGCTGCCGGGGTCGAACAGGCGCTGGATGCGCTCTCGGGCATCGAGGATGCCGGGTGCGACGCGTTTGGCGAGCTTCTTCTCGCCCCCCATCGCGAGCGCCTTCGCTTCGCGCCGGGCGAACTCACCCTCGATGCGCTCGCGGCGTTCGCGCAAGGGGTCGGAGGGCTTGTCGTCGGGCATCGGGTCGGCCTTCATGTCAGAGGATGTAGCGTTGGTACTTCTCGAGGGCGAGGCGGGCGCTGTGCAGGCCCGCGCGGCGCTGGCGTTCGGCCTCGGCGGCATCGCCGCGCCCCATGGCCTGCAGCATCGCGACATGCTGCCGGCGCCCGGCCTCGGCGCGCCCCGGCAGGATGATGATGCGGCGGATCAGCACCTGGATCTTCTCGAAGACGATGTCGAGCATGTCCGTGAGGACCGGGTTGTCCGCCGCCTCGATGATCGCGATGCGCAATCGCTCGTAGTGGCCGATGTATTCGTCCAGTTCGCCCTTGGCGACCAGCTCCGCCATCGGGCCGGAGAAGCGCTCGAGCTCGGCGCGCCACACCTCGGCGGGACCGTTCTCGGTGGCGAGCCGCGCGGCGAGCCCCTCCAGCACCTCGCGCAGGTCGTAGATGTGGAAGGCCTGGGACATGTCCAGGCGCATCACCACGGCGCCGCGGTTGGGAATTCGCTCGACGAGGCCGCGTTGCTCCAGCGCCGCGAGGGCGTCGCGGATGCGGGTGCGGGCCACGCCGAACTCGAGCGCCAGGTCGGTCTCGCGCAGCTTGGCGCCGGGCGGGATTTCCTGCTGGGCGATGCGTCCGCGCAGCGCCTCGAAGATGTGCGGCACGCTGGTGTCGCGGCGCCCGGCACGGGCGGGGCGGGCGGCGGTGCGCGACGCGGCTCTCGGGCGCTGCTTGGCCTTCGCGGGCACGGCGCATCCTCCTCGTTTTCCGGCGCGGGCCGGAGTTCACGCGACCTTACGAGTCCCGGCAAAATGTGTCAACAAATATGTCAACAGATTCGTTGACGCCGGGCCGGGCGCCGTTCCAGAATGGCGTATGCCTCCCACCACCCCTCCGCCCTCCGCGCCCGGGCCGCTCGCCGGCTACCGCGTGCTCGAGATGGGCTCCACCGTCGCCGGCCCCTTCTGCGGGCGCCTCCTCGCCGACTTCGGTGCCGAGGTGATCAAGGTCGAGCCCGCCGAGGGGGACCCGGTGCGCACCATGGGCAAGCGCTTCCACGGCAAGTCGCTCTACGCCGCGAGCATCTTTCGCAACAAGTCGCTGATTTCCGTGGACCTGCGCAAGCCCGAGGGGCAGGAAGCGATCCGGCGGCTCGCCGCGAAATGCGACGTGGTGGTGGAGAACTTCCGCCCCGGGGGACTCGAGAAGTGGGGCCTGGGCTACGCGGACCTCGCGCGCCTCAACCCGGGACTCGTGATGGTGCGCATCAGCGGTTTCGGCCAGACCGGCCCCTACAGCGCTCGCGCGGGCTACGGCGTGATCGGCGAGGCCGTGAGCGGCTTGCGCCACATCACCGGCGACCCGGACCAGCCGCCGTCGCGCGTCGCCACCTCGATCACCGACTACATCACCGGCCTCTATGGCGCCTTCGGCGCGGTGATGGCGCTGCTCGCCCGCGGCAAGACCGGGCAGGGCCAGTACATCGACAGCGCGCTCTACGAATGCGCCTTCAGCTTCATGGAGCCGCACATCCCCGCCTACGAAAAACTCGGAGTCGTCGCCAACCGCTCGGGCTCGCGGCTCGCGGACAGCACGCCCAACAACCTCTACGTGAGCCGCGACCGCAAGTTCATCCACATCACCGCCATGGGCGACGCCGTGTTCCGCCGCCTGGTGGAGTCGATGGGCGCGCCGGAGCTCGCAGCCGACGCGCGTTTTGCCGATCCCGTCGAGCGCTCGCGCAACCACGAGGCGATCGACGACCTGATCGCGAAGTGGGCCGGTCGCCACGACCTCGAATCGCTGGAGGCCGCGCTGCACGAGGCGGGCGTGCCGGCGACGCGCATCTTCACCGTGGCGGACATTTTCCACGACGCGCACTACAAGGCGCGCGGCACTGTGGTCGCGGCGCCCGACGAGGACCTGGGCACGGTGGCGATGGCGGTGCCGGTGCCGCGAATGTCGGCCACGCCGGGCGCGGTGCGCCATGCGGGCCGCCATGTTGGCCAGGACACCCGCCGCGTGCTGGCCGACGTGGCGGGGTACGACAGCGCCGAGATCGACGCGCTGGAGGCCGCCGGGGTGATCCTCGATGGCGCCCGCCATCCCGAGCTGGATCGCGACACCGTCGACGAGCGCGCTGGCGCCGCCTGACAACCAACGCAGCACACAAGAGGAGAAGCGCGCCATGGCCCGCAAGGAAATCAAGTCCGAGATCACCGGCTCGGTATGGAAGATCGTGAAGCAGGTGGGGGACGCGGTTGGCGAGGAGGACGCGCTGATGATCCTCGAGTCGATGAAGATGGAGATCCCGGTGCTCGCCGAGGCGACCGGCACCGTGTCCGAGATCCGCGTGAAGGAAGGCGAGCCGGTGGCCGAGGGCCAGGTGCTCGCGGTGCTGGAGGGCTAGCGGCGTGTCCTGGAAAGCGGAAGCCGACGACCTCGCGGCGCGACGCGCCTTCGCCGAGGGCCTGGGCGGCCCCGAGGCCATCAACAAGCACCATGGGCAAGGGCGCCTCACGATCCGCGAGCGCATCGCGGGCCTCTGCGACGGCGCGTCCTTCCAGGAGGTCGGCAAGCTCACCGGCAAGGGCACGTATGCCGACGGTCAGCTCACCAAGGTGGTCCCCGCGCCCTTCGTGATGGGGTTGGCGAAGATCGA
>JBBQBW010000371.1:0-3668 GCA_038318025.1 Burkholderiales bacterium
GGGCGTGCGCATCGGCCTGCACCATGGGCCGGTGGTGGAGCGCGACGGCGACGTCTTCGGCGACACGGTGAACCTCGCGGCGCGCCTGACCGAGATGGCCTCCAAGGGCCAGATCATCACCTCCCAGGAGACGGTAGAACACCTCGACCCGATCAACAAGCTCGACTGCCGGCGCCTCTACTCGATCGCGGTAAAGGGCAAGGATCGCGAGGTGAGCATCTGCGAGATGATGTGGTCGGACTCGGATGACGCCACCACCTTGGTGGCGGGGCCCGGCCGGCGGGCAGTGGGGGGCAGGTGCGCCTCCTCTATCGTGGCCGCTCCATCGTGATCCCGGATGAGCGGCGGGCCTTCGTGCTGGGGCGCGACGCCACTGCGGACCTGGTCATCGCCGACCGCATGGCCTCGCGCGCGCATTGCGAGATCGAGCGGCGGCAGGACAAGTTCGTGATCGCCGACCGCAGCGCCAACGGCACCTTCATCACCATCGACGGCGATCGCGAGATCGTCCTGCGGCGCGAGGAATCGCTGCTGCGCAGCCACGGCTTCATCGTCCTCGGCCAGTCGCGTGAAACCGCGACCGAGGTGGTGGAATTCTTTTGCGAATGAACGCAGCGGGAGGATCGGCATGGGCGTGAAGGATTGGTTCGGCGGCGGCAGGAAGAAGACGGAATTCCGCGAAGCGGCGAAGGAGGCGCTGGGCACGGGCAAGCTCGTCCCCGGCAAGGCCGAGCAGGTGGCCAAGCTCGCCGCGGAGCACCAGATCGAGGACGCGTCCGACGACAAGACGATGCTGCGCCGCGAGATCTACAACAAGGCGGTGGGCTCGGCGAAGAGGTACGGGAAGCTCACCGACGTCGAGTCCGCGGAGCTCGCCAAGATCCAGAAATTCCTGGCGCTGCGCGACGACCAGGTCGAGAAGACCAAGTGGGACCTCACGCGGCTGCGCACGCTGACCGAGATCCGCCAGGGCAAGCTTCCCACGGTGGCATCGTCCAATGTGGCGCTGCGCGGCGTTCGGTTCGAATCGGGCGAGGTGGCGCATTACGCGGTCGGCGTCGAGGTGTTCGACCGCACCACCACCGGGGGCCTGCCCGGGGTGCTGGTGAGGTGGGGCGCGCCGTGGACGATCAACGCCTCCAGGGGCCACTCGATGCCCACCGACGAGGCGAAAGCCCTCGGCGAGGGCTACCTCATCATCACCAGCCAGCGCCTCTTCTTCAAGGGCGAGGGGCGCTCCGCGGCGGTCGAGTACTCGCCCCAGGCGAGCTTCTACCTCTACAACGGCGGGCTGCGCCTGGAGCGCCAGGTCGGCCACACCCTGCTCAAGTTCAAGACCAGCTCGGACGACACCGCGGAGATCGTGGGCGAGCTGCTCGCCGCGCTGATGCGCTGAGGGGAGCCCCATGGGAATCAAGGATTGGTTCGGCGGCGGCGACAAGGCGAAGAAGAAAGCCGCCTACCGTGACGCCGTGAAGGACGCGGTCTCCGACGGCAAGCTCTCGCAGACCGACATGCACGACCTCTCGGAGCTTCGCAAGGAGCTCGACGTGACCGACGCCGCCGACGATCGCACCGTGATCCGCCGCGAGCTCTTCAACGAGGCCGTGGACGCGGTGCGGGAGAAGGGCAAGCTCGGCCGCGAGGAAGCGGCGGACCTGGCGAAGATCCAGAAATTCCTGGCGCTGCGCGACGACCAGCTGGAGCAGACCAAGTGGGACCTCGCGCGGCTGCGCACCTTGACCGAGATCCGCCAGGGGACGCTGCCGGTGGTGGGCGCCACCAACGTGGCGCTGCGCGGCGTGCAGATGGAGGACGAGGAGGTGGCGCACTACACGGTGCCGGTGGACATCATGGACCAGTCGTCGCTGCGCGGCCTGGAGGGCGTGGCGGCGCGCTGGGGGGCGGGCTACGACCTGGGCTCCGCCTCGTCCCACGTGCTGCCCGAGGATGGGGCGAAGCCCGTGGGAGAAGGCACGCTGATCATCACCAACAAGCGCCTGGTGGTGAAGACCGGCAGCCGCACGGCGGCGGTGAAGTACTCCAATGCCGAGCAGATCTTCATCTACGGCGACGGCATCCGGCTGCAGCGCACCGTCGGCAACACGCTGCTCAAGTTCCGCTCGAAGTCGGAGGACACGGCCGAGATCGTGGGCGAGCTGCTGGCCGCCGTGATGCGGTAGGGAAGTTTCCCCGGGCCGCTACCGCGGCTTGGACGCGGGCGCCTGGAGGCTCAGCAGCTCGGCGTAGTTGAACATCGGCAACGGCGGGGGCAGCTTCATCGCCGCGGCCACGTCCATGTTCACCTGCAGCGAGAAGCGCGTGAGCGTCTCCACCGGGATGCGGGAGGCGGGAATGCGGTTCACCAAAATCTGCTCGGCCTTGTAGGCGGTGAACTGCCCGATCGAGTAGTAACGCGATACCAGGCCCGTGAGCGCCCCGGTCTCCATCAGCTGCTCGGTGGAGGCGAAGGTCGGCAGGCCCACGGAGCGCGCCGCGGGAATGATGACGCCCTTGGCCTGGGTGCCGAGGTAGGAATCCGGGGGAAGGTACAGCCACTCCGCCTTCTGCTCTTTCAGCTCGCGGACCAGGTCCGGGGCTCCCTCGGCCGTGACCTTCTTCGCCGCGTCGAGCCGCAGCGGCTTGGCGATCACCGTGAATCCCATGCGCTTGGCCACCTCGCGAACTTCGTCCACCACCACCACGGAGTTCTGCTCGGTGGGGGTGTAGAGCACGCCGATGGAGCGGAACGGCCGGTACGAGGCCATGGCGCGGATCTGCGCCTCGGTGGGTGCCACGTGGAAGACCCCGGTCACGTTGCGGCGCGGCGCCTTGAGGTCCGGCACGATCTTGGCGAGCACCGGGGCCGCCACCAGCGTGAACACCACCGGGATGTCGGTGATGTGCTTGGCTGGGTCGAACGCGTCGTAGGCGCCGACCACCCCCAGCGTGACCGAGGTGCCCCAGGTGTAGACCAGGTCCGGGCGCGTGCGGCGGATCTCGTCGATGAAGCCGGGCATGCGCGAGGCGTCACGGTTCAGGTCGCGGAAGGTGATCTCGACCGGGATGCGCTTGGAGGTGAAGTAATCCTGGAAGCCGCGCTCCACGTCGGTCATGCCGCGGAAGGTGATGGCGTAGATGCGATAGGGGCGTTGCGACTGCGCGGCGGTGTCGGCGGTGACCGCGAGGGTGAGCGCCAGGACGGCGGCGAGCGCGAGGCGGCGGGCCCAGTCCATCAGTCGTCTCCCGCCGCGGGTTCGGTGGTCCATTGTGGCCCGCGGGTGGCGATGGTGAACGCGATGCCGCAGAAGAGCACCAGCGCGCTGATGGCGATGAAGGCGCCCTGGTAGCCCCAGAGAATCACCAGGATCGATGCGATCAGGGGGCCCATCGCGTTGCCGAGGCGCTCGAGCAGCCGGTAGACGCCGTAGACCGCGTCGTTGCCGTAAATGCGGATCTCCTCCTGGCAGTGCTCGGCCACCAGCGCGCTCTGCGCCGCGATCGACAGCGCCTGCCCCAGGCCCAGCAGGAACACCACGCCGAAGAGCACGAGGAAGCTGTCGGAGACGAGGAGGAGCATTCCCGACAGGCCCGAGATCATGAGGCCCACGGAGACGTAGCGGTCGCGGCGCACCGAGGCGTCGGAGAGGGACGCTGAGAGCGGCACG
>JBBQBW010000372.1:0-3666 GCA_038318025.1 Burkholderiales bacterium
GCCGATCCGCCGGCGCCGCGCATGCGGTTCATGGGCAAGGAAGCGCTGGGCATCGCGGTGTCCATGGTGCCGCGCGGCGACATCATCGCGCTCGGAAAGGCCCTCGACGCCGAGATCGAGCGCATCGAGCGCGACCTGCCCGTGGGCCTCGACCTCGATCGCGTCAACAACCAGCCCGAGACGGTGAAGCGCTCGGTGTCGGAGTTCACGCGCTCGCTCGCCGAGGCGGTGGGCATCGTGCTGCTGGTGAGCTTCCTGTCGCTGGGAATGCGCACCGGGCTCATCGTGGCGCTGTCGATCCCGTTGACCCTCTGCGCGACCTTTGTCTTCATGTACTACGCCGGCATCGACCTGCACAAGATCTCTCTCGGGGCGCTCATCATCGCTCTGGGACTGCTGGTGGACGACGCCATCATCTCGGTGGAGATGATGGTGGTGAAGATGGAGGAGGGCTGGGAGCGCGCGCGCGCCGCGAGCTTCGCCTACACCAGCACCGCGATGCCGATGTTGACCGGCACCATCGTCACCGCCGCGGGCTTCCTGCCGATCGGGCTCGCGAAATCCTCCACCGGCGAGTACACGTTCTCGATCTTCGCCGTGACCACCGTGGCGCTCCTCGTCTCCTGGGTGGTCTCGGTGGTGTTCGTGCCCTACCTCGGCTACAAGCTCCTGCCAGAATTCCGCGCGGCCGGCACCCACGCGGGCGCCCACGCCGTGTACGACAAGCCGTTCTACCGCCGCTTCCGCTCCCTGGTGGCGTGGTGCGTCGACCACCGCTGGGTGGTGATCGGCGCCACCGCCGCGCTCTTCCTCCTCTCGATCGTCGGCTTCCGCTTCGTGCAGCAGCAGTTCTTCCCGGCGGCGAGCCGCCCCGAGCTGATCGTCGACCTGCGGCTTCCCGAGGGCTCGTCGGTGCGCGCGACCGAGGCCCAGGTGCGCAAGCTCGAGAAGTTCCTGATGACCGAGCCGCAGCTGCGCGAGCGCATCGACAACTTCGTGAGCTACGTGGGCAGCGGCAGCCCGCGCTTCTATCTCCCGTTCGACCAGCAACTGGTGAACGCGAACTTCGGCCAGTTCATCGTCAACACCAAGAGCAACGCCGATCGCGAAGCGGTGCGCGCGCGCCTGCTGCAGCTCTTCGACGAGGATTTCCCCGAGGCCCGCGGCCGCGTGAACCGGCTGGAGAACGGCCCGCCCGTGGGCTTCCCGGTGCAGTTCCGGGTGGTGGGCGAGGACAAGGCGGTGATCCGCGGCATCGCCCAGGAGGTCGCCGCCGCGATGCGCGACAACCCCTGGACCCGGGAGGTGAATTTCGACTGGGACGAGCCCTCGAAGGTGATCCGGCTGGTGATCGACCAGAATCGAGCGCGCGTCCTCGGCATCTCCACCCAGGAGCTGTCGCAGTTCCTCAACACGGTGCTGTCCGGCCAGGCGGTCACCGCCTACCGCGAGGGCGACAAGCAGGTCGACGTGGTCGCGCGGGGCGCGCGCGAGGAGCGCGTCTTCGTGAGCCTGCTGAAGGACCTGGCGGTGCCCGTGGCCCAGGGCCGCACCGTGCCGCTCGCCCAGATCGCCGAGGTGACGTACGGCTTCGAGCAGGGCGTCTACTGGCGCCGCGACCGGCTGCCGGCGATCACCGTGCGCTCCGACCTGAAGGACGGCATCCAGGCGCCGGTGGTGAGCGCGCAGCTGCTGGCGAAGCTCGAGCCGATCCGCGCGAAACTGCCCCTCGGCTACCGCATCGACACCGGGGGTGCCGTCGAGGACGCGGGCAAGGGCCAGCAGTCCATCGCCGTGGTGGCACCGATCATGATCCTGGTGATGGTGACGGCGTTGATGCTGCAGCTGCAGAGCTTCTCGCGCCTGGCGCTGGTGCTGCTCACCGCTCCCCTGGGCCTCATCGGCGTGGCCGCGGCGCTGCTCCTCTTCAACGTCCCGTTCGGCTTCGTCGCGATGCTCGGCACCATCGCCCTCGCCGGCATGATCATGCGCAACTCGGTGATCCTGGTGGACCAGATCGACCACGACATCCGCGAGGGCGCGGAGCCCGCGGACGCCATCGTCGAGGCCACGGTCCGGCGCTTCCGCCCCATCATCCTGACCGCCGCGGCCGCGGTGCTGGCGATGTTCCCGCTCGCCCGCAGCGCCTTCTACGGCCCGATGGCGGTTTCGATCATGGGCGGGTTGGTGGTGGCCACGGCGTTGACGCTCCTGTTCCTGCCGGCGCTTTATGCGGCGTGGTTCCGCGTGCGCCGCCCGCCCGCCGACGCCGCGGAACCCCTGCCGATGCCGGCCTAGCGATGACCGGAAAGCGGGGGCCCCGCCACGCGCCGTTCCTTTTCATTTAATCTTTGGAAATGGAACGCCGAGACTTCGTGAAGGCCTGCGCCGCCGCAGCGGCGGCCGCGGGCACCCTCCCCGAGACCGGGACCGCCGCCAATCCCTCCGCCCACATGTACCGCCGCGCGCGCCTCGTCGACGACAAGGGCGCCGCGATCCACGCGGCGGATCTCAAGCCCGGGCAGAGCTACGTGTTCGAATACCCCTACTCGTCGACGCCGTGTTTCCTGATCAACCTCGGCCGGCCGGCCGCGGGGGGCACGCCCCTCAAGACCGAGTCCGGAAATGCTTACCGGTGGGAAGGTGGCGTGGGCGCGGCGAAATCCGTCGTCGCCTACTCCGCGATCTGCGCCCACAAGCTCACCTATCCTACCAAGCAGGTGAGCTTCATCGGCTACCGCGAGGCGCCGAGCGCCGTGGCGCCCCAGGGCAGGGTGATCACCTGCTGCTCCGACCGCAGCGTCTACGATCCGTCGGCCGGGGCGAAGGTGGTCTCCGGACCCGCCCCCCAGCCGCTCGCCGCGATCCTGCTCGAGCACGACCCGAAGACCGACGAGCTCTTCGCCGTCGGAACCTACGGCGGCGAGATGTTCAACGAGTTCTTCCGCAAGTTCGAATTCCGCCTGCAGCTGGAGATGGGCCCGCGCGCGAAGTCCGAGGTGGACGGGACCGCGGTGGTGAAGCCGCTGGCCACCTACAGCAGCCAGTGGGCGCAGTGCTGAACCTTAGGGGACAGACCACCAGTTCCAGATAGTGCAACTGGTGGTCTGTCCCCTAAGGTTCAGATGTCGAAAGTCTCGCCGCGCCCCTGCTCGATCCGGGCCAGGTCCTCCGCGCGCACGTTGGGCGCCAGCAGGCGGATGAACTCCACCGCGTAGCCGCGCAGGTAGGCGCCGCGACGGTAGGCGACTCGCGTCGTCTGCGTCGGGAAGAGATGGTCGCAGTCGAGTCGCACCAGCCCTTCCTCCTTGCCGGCGCGATACGCCCGCGACGAGATGATGCCAACCCCGAGCCCCAGGCCCACGTACGACTTGATCACGTCGGAATCGAGGGCCGTGAGGACCACGTCGGGGGCGAGGCCGCGCGCGGCGAAGGCGCGGTCGAGGGCATTGCGGCCCGCGAACGTGGCGTCGTAGGTGACGATCGGATAGGCGGCGATGGCTTCGAGCGTGAGCGGCTTCACGCGCGCGAGCGCATGCCCTTCCGGCACCACCACGCAGTGATGCCACGTGTAGCAGGGAATGGTCACCAGGTCTTGGTACTCGGCGAGCGCCTCGGTGGCGAGCGCGAGATCCGCCTCCCCCGCCTCGACCAGGTGCGCGAGCT
>JBBQBW010000373.1:0-3643 GCA_038318025.1 Burkholderiales bacterium
GCCTGCTGCTGCTGGTGGCGCTCTGCCACGGGCCGGGCAAGCTCTCGCTCGATCACCTGATCCGCCGGAAACTCGCCGCGTGAGTCGCGCCGCGCTCGCCGCCGTGCTGCTGCTCGCGGCAACCGCGGCTGCCGCGCAAACGCCGGGCGATCGCGCCGCCTGGCCGCGTACGGACTTCTCGAAGCGCAGCGTCGATCTCGCGCAGATCGACTCCGGGGGTCCGCCCAAGGACGGCATTCCCGCCATCGACCGGCCCCGGTTCACGACGATCGCGGCCGCGAATGCGTGGTTGAAGCCCAACGAGCCCGTGATCGCGCTGCGAATCGGCGCGCGTGCCCGCGCCTACCCGATCCAGATCCTCATGTTCCACGAGATCGTGAACGACACCCTCGACGGCGTGCCCGTGGCGGTCACCTTCTGCCCCCTGTGCAACGCCTCGATCGTCTTCGATCGCCGCATGTCCGGATCCGTCCTCGACTTCGGGACTACCGGCAAGCTGCGCTTCTCGGATCTCGTCATGTACGACCGCCAGAGCGAGTCGTGGTGGCAACAGTTCACCGGCAAGGGCATCGTCGGGAAGCACTCGGGCGTGGAGCTCGTGCGCGTGCCCTCGGCGATCGTGGCGTTCGCGGACTTTGCCGCGGCGCATCCCGCGGGCGAGGTGCTCTCGCGAGACACCGGGTTCGAGCGGCCCTACGGGCGCAATCC
Source organism: Burkholderiales bacterium (assembly GCA_038318025.1). GTDB lineage: Bacteria > Pseudomonadota > Gammaproteobacteria > Burkholderiales > Usitatibacteraceae > Usitatibacter. Next base: position 709 of record JBBQBW010000373.1, read on the forward strand.
GTACGCCGGATACGATCGGGTGGGCCAGTCGCCGTTCCTGCTCCGAGGCAAGCCCGACGCGCGCCTGCCGCCGATGGAGCGCGTGCTCTCGGTCACCGTCGCCGGCAGGCATCGGCTCTATCCGCTCGGAGTGCTGGAGCGCCATCCCGTGACCAACGGCTCGCTGCAGAACTTTCCCTACGTCGTGTTCGCCGAGGCCGGCATGGCCTCGCCCCTCGACGCGGAGCGCATCGCGGCGGGGCGCCCGATTCCCGCGGCGGCGGCCTACGGGCGGCAGCTCGGTCGGCGCGTGCTCGAGTTCACCAAGCGGGACGGCGAGCGCGTCGACCTGCAGACGGGCTCGCGCTGGAATATCCTCGGCGAGGCGACGGCGGGCCCGCTCAAGGGCGAGCGCCTGCCGGCGGTGGACAGCGGCGTGCATTTCGCCTTCGCCTGGCTCGCGTTCAATCCGCAGACCGAGATCATGCGCTCACTGCCCTGAGCGGCCTGGGTCATGGCGGGTACGCAGCGCGCGCGGGGACAAATGCCGCGGGCCGCGGTCGAAGGGGTTCTGGACAATCGACGGGGGCGGCATGGCGACGAAAAAATACGACGTGGTTGTGATCGGCGCCGGCCAGGCGGGTATCCCGCTGGCGCAGGCGCTCGCCAAGGCCGGCCGCAAGGTGGCGCTCGTCGAGGGCAAGCACCTGGGCGGCTCCTGCGTGAACTACGGCTGCACGCCCACCAAGGCGGTGGTGGCGTCGGCGCGGGTGGCACACCTCGCACGGCGCGCCGCGGATTTCGGCCTCGCGATCGACGGCCTTCGAGTCGATTTCCCGAAGGTCCTGGGGCGGGCGCGGGATATCGTGGCGTCCTCGCGCGCCTCGCTCGGCAAGTCGGTCGCGGGCACGCGCGGGCTCGAGCTCCTCGAAGGCCACGCCCGCCTCCTCAGACGAGCGAGGCAGGGATTCCGCCTTGCGGTCGATGGCAACGACATCCTGGCGAGCGAGGTCGTCCTGAACACCGGCACGCGCACACGCATGCCGCCGATCCCGGGCCTGGACGCGGTCGACTGCATCACGAGCGAGAACTGGCTCGGTCACGATCGCCTGCCGGTGCACCTTCTGATGATCGGCGGCGGCTACATCGGGCTCGAGATGGGCCAGTTTTACCGCCGCATGGGCTCCGAGGTGACCATCGTCGATCCCGGAGCCCACGTCGCGGGACACGAGGACCACGACGTATCCGACGCCCTGCAGGAGCTCCTCGAAGCCGAGGGCATCCGCTTCGTGATGGACGCGAAGGTGGCGAAGCTCGAGAAGCGCGGGGCGGGCATCGCCGCCACCGTCGAAGGAAAGAAGGCTTCGAGCCTCGAGGCCTCCCACGTCTTCGTGGCCACGGGCCGCCAGCCCAACACCGACGATCTGGGGCTCGATGCCGTGGGCCTCGTGCCGAAGAAGGACGGGACCCTCGAAACCGACGCCCGCCTGCGCACGAAGATCGAAGGCCTCTGGGTCGCCGGCGACATCCGCGGCGGCCCCATGTTCACCCACACGTCGTGGGACGACTACCGAATCCTGGAGTCGCAGATGCTCGGCAACGGCGAGCGCACGCTGGAGCGCGTGGTGCCCTACGCGGTCTTCACCGACCCCGAGCTGGGGCGCGTGGGAATGACCGAGACCGAGGCGCGCAACAAGGGACTCAAGGTCCGCATCGGGCGTTTCGAGATGCGCCATGACGGCAAGGCGCGCGAGATCGGCGAGACCGCGGGCTTCATCAAGGTGGTGGTGGATGCCGAGACGGGCCTCATCCTGGGTGCCAGCGTGCTCGCGGTCGAGGGCGCCGAGCTGGTGCATTCCTACATCCAGCTGATGAATGCCGAGGTGCCATTTACGGTCATGGAGAACGCGATCCACATCCACCCCACGCTCTCCGAGGCGGTGCAAAGCGCGGTGTCCGCGATCGACTGGGATTAGCGATCGCGCGGAACCAACGCCCGGTCGCCCGCTCAAATAGCCCCGTACCCATACCCCGGCCTGCGCAAGACGCCTTGATGAGTTTCCGCGACATCCTCGCCGCCACCGACGGCAGCGAGCCCTCCGACAAGGCGTTCGGGGTTGCCGCTGCGCACGCGCCCTCGCCTCCGGCAAGTGAAGAACTCAACTTGCCACAAATGAGGCGTCCATGGGAGTCCCGACATGCCGAAACCCCCGAAACCACACATTGATTTGCCCAGCGCAGCGCGCCGGTCGTTCCTGCGCAGCAGCGCGGCCGGCACGGCACTCAGCGAGTCGCTGTGGAAGGCCGCTTCGCCGCAGCTGCGGCATGCTGCCCGCCTGGGCGGTAACGTGCTGCAGCGCACGCGCTGCCCCTACTTCCGCGACACCAGCTACGCCTGCAACAAGCGCCGGCCCGGCAGCGGCTGCGCGGCGCTGGACGGAGGTCGCACCCACCTGCATGCGATCCTGGGCGGGTCTTCGCAATGCGTGGCCATGTACCCCGGCGACTGGGCGCAGGCGCTGATCGCCTTCGATGCGGTGGTCACCGCCAGTTCGGTCAAGGGCACGCGCCGCATCGCCTTCGCCGACCTGCACCGGCTGCCGGCCGAGCGGCCCGACCTGGAGACCCGCTGCAGCCCTGCGAAATCGTGACCCAGATCGAGGTGCCCGTCAGCGCCGCGATGAAGGCCTCGCACTACCTGAAGGCGCGCGACCGGCAGAGCTATGCCTTCGCCGCCGTCTCGGCCGCGGTCGGCATCCAGATGGACGGCGAGCAGGTGGGCGACGTGCGAATCGCGCTCGGCGGGGTGGCGTCGAAGCCCTGGCGTGCGAGCGCGGCCGAAGCCGCGCTGCGGGGCAAACCCTTCGGCGCAGCCGCCGCGCGCGAAGCCGGTCGCATCGCCTTCCGGGACGCCAGGCCGCTGGAGGACTCGGCCTGCAAGATCGCGCTGGGTGCC
>JBBQBW010000374.1:0-3604 GCA_038318025.1 Burkholderiales bacterium
TCGCGTGGCGGAAGCGCCACTGGCGGAACGCGTCCTCGAGGTCCACCAGCTTTTCCGCCAGCTCGTAGAGCTCCCAGTGCTTCCCGGTGTTGCGGTAGACCTCGACCCACGCGGTGAGCACCGATTCGTCCAGCGTGCGCAAGGAAGTCCAGTCTCGCTCGACACACTGGGGAGCGAGCGCGAACCCGCGCCGCGCCAGCAGTCGCAGGGCCTCGTCGTAAAGGCTGGGCTCGCGATGCAGCGCATCCAGTGTTGCGAACAGCGGCTCGCGGTGCCGGTGCGGCTCCATCAGCACCGCGCTCTTGTTGCCGAGGAGGAACTCGACCATGCGGTACTGGAACGACTGGAAGCCCGAGGAAGCGCCGAGCGAGGAGCGAAACGAGGAGTATTCGGCGGGAGTGAGCGTCGAGAGCACGTCCCACGACTGGTTCAGCTGCGCCATGATGCGGGCCACGCGAGCGAGCATCTTGAAGGCGGGCGGCAGGTCGTCGCGCCGCACGTGGCCGCGGGCGGCGGCGAGCTCGTGGATCATGAGCTTCATCCACAGCTCGGAAGCCTGGTGCTGGACGATGAAAAGCATCTCGTTGTGGTCGTCGGAGCGGGGTTTCTGCGCGCCCAGCACGGCGTCGAGATGGAGGTAGTCGCCGTAGCTCATGGCGTCGGCGAAATCGAGCCGGGCGCCATCGGCATGGGGGCGGGACAGGGTCGGTTCCTTGTCGTCCATGTTGGTATTTTCGTCGTCGTCGGGCGGTAGATTAGTCTAGTCCCTTTGGTACCATGATCGAATCCGTCCGGGGCCCGGGCCCGTAACCCCCACGGACCTTCTTGAAGAGCGCGATGCACGCCACCCTCCCCCTCCTCGTACGCACGGATTTCCCGCCGCTTTCCCGGGGCCGCCTCGAGACGCTCCAGGTGAACCTGGGATACGTCTGCAACCAGTCGTGCCTGCACTGCCACGTGAACGCGGGACCGACGCGCACCGAGGCGATGACGCGTGAAACCGTGGACCAGGTGCTGCGCTATCTCGAGGCGAGCGGCGCCACCGCCGTGGACCTGACCGGAGGGGCGCCGGAGCTCAACCCGCAGTTCCGCTACCTCGTCCACCATGCCCGTGGCCTGGGGGCGCGGGTGATCGACCGCTGCAACCTGACGATCCTGTTCGAGCCCGGCCACGAGGACCTGGCGGAGTTCCTCGCCGCGAACCGGGTGGAGGTGGTGGCGTCGCTGCCCTGCTACACCCCGGAGCTGGTGGATCGCCAGCGTGGCGAGGGCGTTTACGAGACCAGCATCCGGGCGCTTCAGCGCCTCAATGCGCTGGGCTACGGTGAGCCCGGGTCGGGGCTCACGATCGACCTGGTCTACAACCCCCAGGGCGCGTCGTTGCCGCCGCCGCAAGCCGGGCTCGAGGCGGACTACAAGCGCATCCTCGGGGAGAAGTTCGGCATCGCTTTCAACCGCCTGCTCACCATCGCCAACATGCCGATCCAGCGCTTCGGCTCGACGCTGGTCTCCAAGGGGCAGTTCAATGCCTACATGCACCTGCTGCGCGGCGCCCATCGCGACGAGAACCTCGCGGGCGTGATGTGCAGGTCGCTGGTCTCCATCGACTGGCGGGGGTATCTGTACGACTGCGACTTCAACCAGATGCTGGGCCTCCCCCTCCGGGTGGCCGGCCGCGTGCGTCCCCACCTCGCCGACGTCCTGGGGCGCGACCTCGGCGGCAACCCGATCGTGGTCCGCGACCATTGTTATGGCTGCACCGCGGGTCAGGGCTCGGGCTGCGGCGGGGCGCTCGCGTGAGGCCGGCGGCCGCGCTCCGTAACGATGGCGCGCGAGAGGCGCAGCCGGGCCGCACCTGCCCGGTCTCCTATCGCTACCCGCCTCGCGTCTTCGACCGCGCCCCGGAGCTCGAGACCGAAACCCTCTACGTGGTCGGCGGGCTCTACGGCAACCTGGAAGCGCTCGCCGCGGTGAAGGCGCTGGCCGCCCGGGAGCCGGAACCGGTCACGCTGCTCTTCAACGGCGATTTCCACTGGTTCGACGCCGATCGCGCCGACTTCGCCCGGGTCACCGCGGAAGTGCTGGAGCATCCGGCGCTGCGGGGCAACGTCGAGACCGAGATCGCGAACGACGATTCCGGCGCCGGGTGCGGCTGCGCCTATCCGAGCGACGTGAGCGATGCCGAGGTGGGCCGCTCGAACGAGATCCTCGCCACGCTGCGGCGCACCGCCGCGGGAATTCCTGGCATGCGCGAGCGGCTCGGGGCGCTGCCGATGCACCTCGTGGCGCGGGTGGGGGATGCGCGCTTGGGCATCGTCCACGGTGACGCGGCCTCGCTCGCGGGCTGGGGGTTCGCGCGCGACCGGCTCGATGATGCGGCCCACCACCGCTGGATCCGGTCCGCATTCGCCGAGGCGCGGGTCGACATTTTCGCCAGCACCCACACGTGCGTCCCGGCCTTTCGCGCCTACGAGTGGGAGGGCGCGCGGGGCGTGATCGCCAACAATGGCGCGGCCGGAATGCCGAATTTCCGCGGCACGCGGCACGGGCTGCTCACGCGCATCGCGATGCGCGCGTTCGCGGGGCCCGAGCGCCTTTATGGCCTGGAGGCCGCCGGGGCGCACGTCGAGGCGCTGCGCATCGATTTCGACCCCGAGCGCTGGCTCGAGCGTTTCCTCGCCCACTGGCCCGCGGGCTCGCCGGCGCACGATTCGTACCATCGGCGCATCGCCGAGGGTCCGCGATTCGCGCTCGAAGAATCGGCGCCGCGTGCGCATCGTGCGTAAGGCTTTCATCGCAGCAGCGACCCAGCAGCGTCAAAACGATCGGCGGATTCGATGAGCAAGGCAAAGCTGGCAGTGCTGGCGCTATTCGCGGCCGGGGTGGTGGCGTTCTTCGCGCTCGACCTCAGGCAATACTTCTCCCTCGAGTACTTCCAGTCGCAGCGCGCCGCCATCGAGGGCTACCACGCGGCCCACCCGCTGCAGGCGGCGGCCGCGTTCTTCGCGATCTACGTGCTGGTGACGGGCCTGTCGCTGCCGGGCGCGGCGATCCTCACGCTGGTGGCGGGCGCCGTGTTCGGCCTGCTGTGGGGCACGGTGATCGTGTCCTTCGCTTCCTCCATCGGCGCGACGCTCGCGTTCCTCGCCTCGCGCTTCCTGCTGCGCGACTGGGTGCAGGGAAAATTCGGCGACAAGCTGAAGCCCATCAACGAGGGCGTCGCGCGAGAGGGCGCCTTCTACCTCTTCGCGCTGCGGCTGGTCCCCGCGTTCCCGTTCTTCGTCATCAACCTGGTGATGGGGCTCACGCCGCTGCGCACCTGGACCTTCTACTGGGTGAGCCAGGTGGGCATGCTGGCGGGCACCCTCGTGTACGTCTACGCCGGGACCCAGCTCGGGCAATTCCGCCTCTCGGCGGGGCTGGTCGCCGCGTTCGTGATCCTGGGCGTATTCCCGATCGTGGCCAAGCGCGTGCTGGAGGCGGTGAAGGCTCGCAAGGTGTACGCGAAGTGGACCCGGCCGAAGTCCTATGAGCGCAACCTGGTCGCGATCGGCGCTGGCTCGGGGGGATTGGTGACGGCCTACATCGCCGCCGCGGTGAAGGC
>JBBQBW010000375.1:0-3603 GCA_038318025.1 Burkholderiales bacterium
GGTGGAGCTTCCGACGGTGAAGCGGATGCAGCGCATCGCGGCGTTCGCACGCTCTCACGGGTCGGCGTGATGGCAACGATCACCTATCTCACCACGATCGAGTTCGAGGTTGGGGCGGTCGCACGGGCGGGCGAGTTTGCCGCGGGCCTGGGCATGAAGCGCCCGTTGCTGGTCACCGACCCGGGGCTCGCGCGTTCAGCGGTGTTCTCCCGGGTGCGCGACGTGCTCTCCCCGCTCCCGGTTGCGGTATTCGACGGCACGCCCCAGAACCCGGACGAGGAGGCGGTGATGGCCGCCGTCGAAACCTTCAAGGCCCACGGGTGCGACGGCGTGATCGCCGTGGGCGGTGGCTCGCCCATCGACCTGGGCAAGGCCGTGGCGCTGCTCGCGACCCACGACGGAGCGCTCGAGCAATACGCACTCATCCTGGGCGGCATGGGGAAGATCACCGCCCGGGTGGCGCCGCTCCTGGCGATCCCGACCACGGCGGGCACCGGCAGCGAGGTGGGGCGTGCCGCGCTCATCACGCTGCGCGACGGCCGCAAGCTGGGATTCATCAGCCCGCACCTGATCCCGCGCGTGGCGCTGTGCGATCCGGCCCTCACCCTCGGCCTGCCGCCGCGGCTCACCGCGGCCACCGGGATGGATGCGCTCACCCATTGCATCGAGACCTTCCTGTCACCGCGGGTCAACCCGCCCGCCGACGCGATCGCGCTCGATGGCGCGCGGCGCGCGGCGCGCTGGTTGCGCATCGCCGTCGAGGACGGGACCCACACCGAGGCGCGCTGGAACATGATGATGGCGTCGCTCCAGGGCGGCCTCACGTTCCAGAAAGGGCTGGGCGCCGTGCACTCGATGTCCCATCCGCTGGGCGGGCTGAAGGAGCCGTCGCTTCACCACGGCACGCTGAATGCGGTGATACTGCCGGCGGTGCTGCGCTACAACCGCACGCACGCGCAGGAGAAGATGGCGGCGCTCGAGGCGGCCGTCGAGGCAGGGGGCGGCGAGGACCTGGCGAGCTTCATCGAGCGGCTCAACGCCGACATCGGGCTGCCGCCCTCGCTGCGGGCGATGGGCGTGACCGACGCAATGATCCCGCGGATGGTGGAGGGCGCCATCGCCGACCATTCGACCGGCACCAATCCGCGCCCGGTGGGGCGCCACGATTTCGAGGCGCTGTTCGCGGCCGCGATGGCATAGACCCGAAACAACGAGGAGAAGAATGATGCGCAGAACCATTTTTTCAACGTGGCTGGTCGCGGCGGCGCTGGCTTTTTCCGGCGCTGCATACCCGCAGTCGTTCCCGAGCAAGCCGATCAAGATCGTCGTTCCGTTCGCCGTGGGCGGAATCGCGGATACGTTCGCGCGCGCCATCGGCGCGAAGCTCGCCGATGCCTGGGGGCAGCCCGTGGTCGTGGAGAACAAGACCGGAGCGGGCGGCAACATCGGGGCCGAACTGGTGGCCAAGTCGCCGCCCGACGGCTACACGCTGGTGATGGGAAACATCGGCACCCACGCCATCAACCAGAGCCTGATGAAGTCGATGCCCTACGACACCCTGCGCGACTTCGTGCCGATCGCGCACGTGCTCGATGCGGACGGGCTGCTGGTGGTGCACCCCTCGGTGCCGGCGAAGACGGTGCCCGAGCTGATCGCCTATGCGAAGGCGAATCCGGGCAAGCTGAGCTATGCCTCCGGCGGCATGGGGACCACCAGCCACCTGGCCGGGGAGATGTTCAAGTCGGCGGCCGGGCTCGACCTGGTGCACGTGCCCTACAAGGGCAACTCCCCGGCGATCACCGACGTGATGGGCGGGCAGGCGCAGATGATCTTCGCCACGATGCCCACGGTGCTGCCCCAGGCGAGGGCGGGGCGCCTGCGTCCCATCGCCACCCTGGGTGCCGAGCGCAACCGGACCACGCCGGAGGTGCCCGCGATCGCCGAGTCGATCCCGGGGTTCCAGGTGAGCAACTGGATCGGGCTCTTCGCGCCCGCCGGCACGCCGCCCGAGATCGTGGCGCGGTTCAACGCGGAGGTGCAGAAGATCATGCGCTCGCCCGAGATCGAGAAGCGCCTCGAGGTCGAGGGCGCGAAGTTCGTGCCGACGACGCCGCAGGCGTTCGCTGCATTCCAGAAGGCCGAGGCCGAGAAATGGGCCGAGGCGATCCGGAAGGCCGGAATCAAGGCGGAGTGATCGGGCGCGCGCGTTCGGTGCGGGCGTCTAGAATGTCGCCATGGTCAAGCTTCCCGAAAACGAAATGCCGGTGCTGCGCATCGTTCCGATGCCGGCGGATACCAACGCGCACGGAACCATCTTCGGCGGCTGGGTGATGGCCCAGGTCGACATCGCGGGGAGCATCCCCGCATGGGACCGCGCGCAGGGGCCGGTGGTGACCGTCGCGGTGAACTCGTTCGTGTTCAAGGAAGCCGTGTACGTGGGCGACCTGGTGAGCTTCTACGCGCGGGTGCTCAAGGTGGGCCGGACCTCGATCACGGTGGACGTAGAGGTCTTTTCCCAGCGCGGCCGCGTCGGCGGGCGCGGCGACGTGGTGAAGGTCACCGAGGCGCAACTCACCTATGTCGCGATCGACGAGCGGCGCCAGCCGCGCTTGGTGCCCGACGGCGTAGTCAGGACCTGAACGGGAAGTCGATCGGGTCGCCTTGCACCCGGTGCTTCGGCAACGGGAAGGCGAGGCAGGCGGCGGCCCTCATTTGGGCACGTGCCCCACGGAGTTGGCGTAACGCTTCATCGCATCCTCGCCCAGGTACTCGCGCTCCCAGGCGCGTACCTGGTCGAAGCCGGCGAAGGTGTGGAGGTCGCCCAGTGGATGCTGGCGGAAGCTTTCCATGAAACGGGTCTCGGCGGCCGGGCCCTCGGACTTCATGTCGCGCGCCAGGTCGTGCATCGCGGCGAGCGCCGAGCGCAGCATCGCGTTGGGCGAGATGCACACCGCGATACCCAGGGCGCGCATCTCGTCGATCGAGAAGCGCGGCGAGACCCCGGTCATGTTGTAGAACACCGGGCCCTTCACCTCGGCGCAAAGGCGCTTCACCTCGTCGGCCGAAGTCGGCCCCTCGATGAACGCGAGGTCCGCGCCGGCCGCGAGGTACGCGTTGGCCCGCTCGATGGCGTCGTCGAGCGATCCGCCCGAGGCGCCGCGGGCATCGGTGCGCGCGATCAGCACGAAGTCCGGATCGAGCTCGGCGCGCGCATCGGCCGCCGCGCGAATCTTGCCCACCGCCTCCTCGAGGGGAATCACCAGGCGCCCGGCCACGTGCCCGCAGCGCTTCGGGCTCACCTGGTCCTCGATGTGGATGCCCGCCACGCCCGCCCCGATGTACTCACGCACGGTGCGGATCATGTTGATGGCGTTGCCGAAGCCGGTGTCGGCATCGGCGATGAGCGGGATGCGCACCGCGCTGGCGATGTAGCGCGCATTGGCGACCATCTCGCTCATCGTGGCGAGCCCGACGTCGGGCAGCCCGGTGAGCGAGAGCGACGTGCCGTAACCCGTCATGTAGATGGCGTCGAAGCCGGCGCCCTCGAGCACCTTGGCGCTCATGGCGTTGTAACAACCGGGGACGTACAGGGTGGGGCCGCGC
>JBBQBW010000376.1:0-3598 GCA_038318025.1 Burkholderiales bacterium
GTCGCTTCCCGCATTCCATGGGCGCATCGGCCCCGACGGAACACTGTCTGGCCGCGCGCGTTTCACCGTGCCTGCCGAAGGGGATGGTTACCTCGTGACCGCGGGCTCCGCTCGCGGCGCGGTGCTGTGTTGGGTGCCCGCGGGCGCGCCTGGCGTGAAAGCGACGATCGAGCCGCGGGTCGATGGCACTGCGGCCGCGCAAGTGTCTTTCGATGATGTGGCGATCGCTCCGCGGGACCTGGCCCGGGGCCCCGGCCTCGACGAGGCCGCCCTCGAGCGCGTCGCCGCCGCCTGCCACACGAGCACCGCCGCGGAGCTGCTGGGTGTGGCGGAGTCGGCGCTGCGCATGACGCTCGAGTATCTGAAGGTGCGCGAGCAGTTCGGCAAGCCGATCGGCGCCTTCCAGGCGCTGCAGCATCGCGCCGTCGACCTGTACGTGAAGCAGGAACTCGCTCGGGCGGCGCTGCATGCGGCGCTCGGCGCGACCGAAGCGGAGTTCCCGATGATGGCGAGCCGCGCCAAGGCGCGCGCCGCCGACACGGCGCTCGCCATCACCCGCGAGGCGGTGCAGATGCATGGCGCCATGGGCTTCGCCGACGAATGCGACGTGGGCCTGCACCTGAAGCGCGCCCTGGTGCTCTGCGCGTGGCTGGGCAACGCCACGCTGCATCGCGCGCGCGTGGCGCAGGCGCTGACCGCGCAGGCGCGCGCCGCCGACGCCGGCGAGAAGATCGAGACCCGCGAGCCCCACGACTGGGAGGCGCTGCCCGACGAGGAATTCCGCTTGCGCATCCGCGACGTCTTCGAGCGCGAGTACCCCGAAGCGTTGCGCAACCCGCCGCATCGCCTGCGCTGGAGCGAGTGCCACGGTTTTTACAGGCGCCTCGGCGAGCTGGGACTCCTGGCCCTCGCATGGCCGCGCGAGTTCGGCGGTGCGGGCCTCGGCCCCCGCAAGCAGCTCATTTTCATGCAGGAGCAGGATCGCCACGGCGTTGCGCGCGCCCCCGATATGGGCGTCACGATGGTGGGCCCGGGCCTCGTCCGCTATGGCACGCCGGAGCAGCAGCGCCGCTACCTGCCGCCGATCCTCGCGATGGAGGAGATGTGGTGCCAGGGCTTCTCCGAGCCCAACGCCGGCAGCGACTTGGCGAGCCTGCGCACCGCGGCCGTCCGTGATGGTGACGAGTACGTGATCGACGGCGCCAAGACCTGGACCACGTTCGCGCAGGATGCGACCCACATGTTCCTGCTGGCGCGCACCGACAAGGCGGCGAAGAAGCAGGCGGGCATCAGCGTCTTCCTGGTGGACCTCGCCACTCCCGGCATCACCGTGCGGCCGATCGCCGACATCGCCGGCAACGACGAATTCTGCGAAGTGCACTTCGACGCCGTTCGCGTGCCGGCAGCAGCGCTCCTGGGCCGCGAGAACGAGGGGTGGACCGTCGCCAAGATGCTGCTCGCCAACGAGCGCATCTACCTCGGCAACCCGCGCCAGGCGCAGTACGCGTTGAAGCGCGTCGATGCCCTGGCCGCTCGCCTGGGACTCACCCGCGATCCGGTGTTCATGGAGCGGCTCACGCGCCTGCGCCTGGACGTGTGGGATCTCGCTTCCCTCTACGAGCGCTTCGCCGACCAGGTGCGACGCGGCGAGCCCCTGGGCGCCGACGTCTCGATCCTGAAGCTCGTGGGCAGCGAGACCTACCAGCGCCTCTCGGAGCTCGCGCTCGAATCCCTGGGAGCGGCTGGCGCCCTCGAAGGCCCGGTCGACGTGGGCGGGGAGCCCGACAACGTGATGTCGCTCTTCATGAACTCGCGCCCGTCGACCCTCTACGGCGGCAGCAACGAGGTGCAGCGCAACGTGCTCGCCAAGCAGGTGCTGGAGTTGCCGTCGTGAGCGCGCGACCGCAGCCCATCGCGCAACCCCCCGTGGAGGCCGGGATCGGGCGCCTCCTCAATCCGCGCTCCATCGCCATCATCGGCGCCTCGAGCGAGCCGGCGAGCATCAACGGCCAGGTGCTGCGCAACCTCCAGGCGCGTGGCTACCCGGGGAAGCTCTACCCGGTGAATCCCAAGTACGAGCAGGTGGGCGGCATCCGCTGCTACGGCGCGCTCGACCAGCTGCCGGAGACGCCGGACCTCGCGGTGGTGCTGCTGGGCGCGGCGCGCGCCGTGGGCGCCATCGCCGAGTGCGGACAGCGCGGCGTGCTTTTCGCGATCGTGATCGGCGCGGGCTTCGCGGAGTTGGGTGAGGAAGGGGAGCGCCTGCAGGCGGAGCTGATCGAGGCCGCCGAGCGCAGCGGCATCCGCATCGTGGGCCCCAACTGCATCGGCCTCATGAACGTGCCGGACAACGTGTTCGCGGGTTTTGGCCCCGTGTTCGGGCTCTCGGAGCTGCGCTCGGGCGGCGTGAGCATGGTGACCCAGAGCGGCGGGTTCGGGTTCGCGGTGGTGAACATGGCCGAGGAGCTCGGCGTGGGTTTCCGATACGTGGTGAGCACCGGCAACGAGGCCGACCTTACCAGCCTCGATTTCATGGACGCCTTCATCGACGATCCCGCGACCACGGTGATCGCCGGCTACTTCGAGGGCATCAAGGACGCGCGGCGCATTCCAGCGATCGGCCGCCGCGCGCTCGCCGCCGGCAAGCCCGTCATCGCGTGGAAGGTGGGCAACTCGCCCGAAGGCCAACGCGCGGCCGAAAGCCACACCGGCAACCTGGGCGGCGCGGCGCAGCTCTACCAGGCCGCCTTCGACCAGGCGGGGTGGATCCGCATCGACGATGTGCACGAGCTGGTGGATTGCACCCAGGCCTTCGCGAGCGGCAAGCTCCCCGGACACGACGGCGTGGGCATCGTTACCGTCTCGGGCGGCGCCGGCGTCCTGCTCGCCGATGCGTGTTCGGCCCACGGCCTCGGCGTGCCGGAGCTCTCGGCCGCCACCCAGGCGAAGCTCGCCGCGGTGTTGCCGGCCTACGCCTCGCCGCGGAACCCGGTGGACGTGACCGCCAGCATCCTGAACGACCCGGGCCTCCTGCGCGCGGCGCTCCAGGTGATCCTCGACGACCCGGCGATCGCGAGCCTCATCGTCGTCGCCTCGTCGGTCGAGGGCCCGATGGCGGAGAAGATCGCCGCGGAGCTGGCCGCCCTCGATGGCGCGACGACCAAGCCGCTGATCGTGTCGTGGAGCTCCCGCGAGGACCGCGTGGGGAATGCGTACACGCGACTGCGCGAAGCGAAGGTCCCCCTTTACCGCACGCCGTCGCGCGCCTGCCGTGCGTTGGCCGCGCTCTGCCGCTTCGCCGCGGCGCGCCGTCGCAACGAGCGCGAGGACAAGGTCGCCGCGCTTGCGACCCCGAAGACAGCGCTTGAACCGCTTGCCGTGGGCAACGAGTACGAGGCCAAGCGCCTGCTCGCCCGCTATGGCCTCACGCCGACCCGTGAAGTCCTGGCAACCAGCGCCGCGGACGCCATCGAGGGGGCGACCCGCATCGGCTTCCCGGTCGCGCTCAAGATCCAGTCCGTCGACATTCCCCACAAGAGCGAGGCGGGCGGGGTGCGCCTGCGCCTCGACGACGGTGTGACAGTCGCCCACGCCTTCG
>JBBQBW010000377.1:0-3598 GCA_038318025.1 Burkholderiales bacterium
TCTGCGCCAAGGGCCGCTTCGGCGCGCATGCGTCGAACGAGAGCTTCGCCCCGGTGTTTTACCGCAAGCTGGTGTTCGTCGCGTTCTTCAACGCCGGCGTGCGCGCCGTGGACATCCGCGACCCCCTGCGGCCGGTGGAAGTGGCGCACTTCATTCCCGAGGGCAGCCCGCTCACCAACAATGTGGAGGTGGACGAGCGCGGCTTCATCTACATCGTCGATCGTGCGGGACTGGGGCTGCACATCCTGCGATTGACCGGCGCGGCAGCGAGGATCGCGCCGCCGCCGTAGGTCGTCAGTGGCGGTGGCCCGAATGGCCCTGCGCGGGCGCAGCGGTCCCCGTATAGCCTCGCAGCTGCGCATACCGGCGAACCTGGGCCGCGTCGAGGAGGGCGGCCTGGGCCACGTGGGTCGTGAGGTGGGAAGCACGAACGCGGCCCTGGAGCTCGGCCGCTTTCACCGTCGCGGCGGCCACCTGGGCTGCGTCGGCGCCTCCGCTCGCCATCAGCGCCTCCAGGGCGCGCTCCGCATCGAGGTACTCCCGGCCCAACCTTCGCGCCTCGGCCTTGTGGCGTTCCATGAGCCGCGTCGTAGCGTCGCGCTGCGCCTCGGTCAGGCCCAGTCCTTCGGCCAGCTCCAGCACGTGCATCGGGCCGGGCAGGCCGTTCAGCTCCGCCGCCTTGGCGAAACCCATGCCCCTGCCCTCGAGGTAACCGGCGACGTCCTCTGGGGAGAGCGCCTTGAGCTCGCGGGTTTCCTGCCCTACGCAGGGGGATTGGGCGGCGGCGGGGAGTGCCGGGAGGAGCAGCAGGAGCAGACAAGCGGTTCGGTTCATGGCCGCAATTCTAGGAGAAAATGGGCGGATGTCACCTGCCGAATGGGGAACCCTGCATTCGATCGCGCTCGCCTCGCTGCTGGCGTGGGCGAGCGGCGTGCGCCTGTACTTTGTGATTTTCGCCATGGGGCTCGCCGGCCACTTGGACTGGTACACGCTCCCCGATGGCCTCAAGGTGCTGCAGCACCCGTGGGTGATGGGTGCGGCCGGGCTCATGCTGGCGATGGAATTCCTGGTGGACAAGGTGCCGATGCTCGACAGCGCCTGGGACGCGATCCACACCTTCATCCGCATCCCGGCCGGCGCGCTCCTCGCGGCGGGCGCCACCGGGGATACGCTCAGCGCCATGACCATCGTCGCCGGCATCATCGGCGGCACCATCACGGCGGGCACGCACTTCACCAAGTCCGGCAGCCGCGCCCTGATCAACACCTCGCCGGAGCCGTTCTCGAACTGGGGCGCATCGCTCGGGGAGGACGCCGCGGTGGTGACCGGTTTCTGGCTGGCGCTCATGCATCCGGCGGTGTTCCTCGGCTTGCTCGCGATCTTCCTGCTGCTGGTGATGCTGCTGCTGCCGCGCCTGTGGCGCGGTGTGCGCAAGCTCTTCACCTTCCTTTCGGCGCGGCTGCCGGTGGCGGCGCCGCCCCGCGGTCCCTGAGCGATGGTCACCAGAAAGGAAGAGACGATCAACGCGCGGCTCGAGTTGCCGGAGGAAGTCGTGGCGGCGCGCCCCACCATCCGCCCCGAGCGGCTGGTGAAGGCCTTCGGCCATTCGTGTTCCGGGATCGCGAGCGCGTGGCGCACCGAAGGCGCCTTTCGCCAGGAGGTGCTGGCTGCCGCGGTGCTGCTGCCGCTCGCGGCGTTCGTGCCGGTGCCGCTGCTGCAGCGAGTCCTGCTTGCGGCGAGCGTGCTGTTCGTGATGGTGGTGGAGCTTCTCAACACGGGGATCGAGATTGCGATCGACCGCATCTCCGTCGAGCACCACCCCCTGTCGAAGGCGGCCAAGGACATGGGCAGCGCCGCGGTGCTGTTCGCGGTGCTGATCGCGATCATGATCTGGCTTGCGATCGTGGGGCCGGTCGTGGCCGGCTGGGCCTCGGGCTGAGGCTGGAGTCGCGATTCAGCTGCTGTAGGAGGGGTCCAGTGCGTCGAGGCGCCGCAGCAGCGCCGGCCACGCGAGCCCTCCACCCGAGCCGTGGGTCACGCGATCCCACTGCGCCTGGGCGCCGTCGACGATCTCCTGCCCGATGCGGATCAGCCGCGAGCCTCCCGACTGCGCGCGCACCTGGATCGTGCACGCCGTCTCGAAGAGGTACATCGACATGAAGGCCTCGGCGACCGATCGACCCACCGTGAGGAGGCCATGGTTGCGCAGCATGAGGAACCGCTTCTCGGCGAGGTCGCGCACCAGCCGCGGCTTCTCGTCTTCGTTCAGGGCCACGCCCTCGTAGTCGTGATAGGCGAGGGAGGCCAGGACGAAGATCGAGTGCTGCGAGAGCGGCAGCAGGCCTTCCTCCTGCGCCGAGACCGAGATGCCGTTCAGGCTGTGCACGTGCAGCACGCATTCCGCGTCCTCGCGCGCCGCGTGGATCGCGCTGTGTATGGTGAACCCGGCGGGATTCACCTCGTAGGGTGAGTCCACGACCTTGCGCCCCTCGAGGTCGATCTTCACCAGGTTGGAGGCGGTGATCTCCCCGAACATCATTCCGTACGGGTTGATCAGGAAGTGGTGCTCCGGGCCCGGCACGCGCGCGGAAATGTGGGTGAAGATCAGGTCGTCCCAGCGGTAGTGCGCGACCAGCCGGTAGCACGCGGCCAGCGCGACGCGCTGCTCCCATTCCGCCTCGGTCACGGTAGATTTGACGGATCTCAGTGTGTCGTTCATGGCGGGCCTCGCATTGCGGGACGGGATGGGGCATTATATAGACTGGTCTAATTCACCTGTCAAGGAACGCGATGGACGCTACCCTTCCCCCACGCGACCGCATGATCGAGGCCGCCATCGGCCTCATGCGCCGCTCCGGCTATTCGGGCTTCGGCATCAACGAGGTGCTGTTCGAGAGCGGCGCGCCGAAGGGCTCGATGTACCACTACTTCCCGGGCGGCAAGCGCGAGATCGCCGTCGAGGCGCTGGGTGCCTATGCGGGCCAGGTCGTGGCCTTCATCGACGGGCATCTCGCCGCGGGAAAGACACCCGGCCAGAAGGTGCGGCGGCTCTTCAAGGCGTTCGAGGAGCGCATCGCGGGCTTCGAGTACGCGCGCAGCTGCGCCGCCGGGTGCGTGAGCCTCGACCTCGCCGAAGGGCTCGATCCGGTGCGTAGCGCCGTGGAGGCCGCGTTCGGCGCCTACATCGAGGTGATCGAGCGCCACTTCACGTTCCGCGATCGCGCTCGCGCGCGCTCGTTCGCCGGCTTCGTCCTCACGGCCATCGAGGGCGCCTACGTCCGGGGCCGGGCCGAGCATTCCGGCGCCGCCTTCCGCGAGGCCGGCGAGTGGCTCGGACGCGTGGCGGAGCTCGAGGCGTCGGCCGGCGCGCCGAAGTAGCTAGGAGCGCCGGTCGACGTCGGTCGCCATCACGCCACTTCCGGCAGGTCGATCACACGCGGCTCGTGACCTGTGCCGGCCAGGAAACGCTCCAGTCCCGGCTTCGGCACCACGAGCGTCGCCGTGTTCACCAGCGGATGGGCCTGGATCGCCGCTTCCCGCCAGACCTCGCCGTCGACCACCAACTCCACCGCGCGCGCGGTGTCATTGGCGAGCGCGA
>JBBQBW010000378.1:0-3594 GCA_038318025.1 Burkholderiales bacterium
GATCCTCTATGCCATCATCCGCCAGGAAAGCCGCTTCATGGCCCAGGCGCGCTCACGGGTCGGCGCCACGGGACTCATGCAGCTCATGCCGGCGACGGCCCGATGGGTCGCCGGGCAGATCGGGCTGAAGCCCTTCCACCCGGACATGCTCCGCCGCCCGGAGGTGAACGTGAACATGGGAACGTATTACTTCGGCCGCGTGCTCGCCGACCTGGGCCATCCGATGCTCGCGACCGCGGCGTACAACGCCGGGCCGGGCCGCGCACGGCGCTGGCGCGACGGCCGGCCCCTCGACGGCGCGATCTACGCCGAGACCATTCCCTTCAACGAGACGCGCGACTACGTGAAAAAGGTCTTCGCGAACACGTGGCACTACCACCACCGCCTGACCGGCCAGGCGCCCTCGATGCGCGGCCTCGTGGGCACCGTGCCGGGCAAGCAGGCCGAGCCCGCCGCGGCGGTCGCGCTCGGCGCGCCCTGACATGGAGATCCGCAGCGTCTGCCTCGTCGGGGGAAGCGGCTTCGTCGGCCACGCGATCGCCGACCAGCTCGCCGCCTCCGGCCGGCGCGTGCGCGTGCTGACGCGCAGCACGCCGCGCGCGATGCCGCTATCGGTGTTGCCCACGGTCGAGCTGCTGGTGGCCGATCCGTACGATCCCGCGTCCCTGGCCCGCGCCTTCGACAACATGGACGCGGTGGTGAACCTGGTGGGAGTCCTCCACGGGGGCCGCGGCAATGACTCCTTTGCCGCGGCGCACGCCGAGCTGCCGGCCAAGGTGGTCGATGCCTGCCACCAGGCGGGCGTGCAGCAGCTGCTCCACATGAGCGCCCTGGGGGCGGGCGACTCCGCGCCCAGCGAGTACCAGCGCACCAAGGCCCGGGGCGAGGCGGCGGTCCGCGAGCGCGCGGGAGCGCTGCCCTGGACGATATTCCGCCCCTCGGTGATCTTCGGCGAGGGCGACCGGTTCCTGAACCTGTTCGCGAGCATGGTCCGGATGTTCCCGGTGCTCCCCCTGGCGGGCGCCGGGACGCGCTTCCAGCCGATCTGGGTCGAGGACGTCGCTCGCGCCTTCGCCGCGGCACTGGGCGACAGCCGCGCCTTCGGCCGGACCTACGAGCTTGCCGGGCCCCGCACCTACACGCTGGCCGAGCTGGTGGCGTTCGTCGGGACCACGGTGGGCCACGAGCCACGCATCATGCCGCTGCCGGGGGCGCTGGCCTCGCTGCAGGCGTTCACGCTCGAGCACCTTCCCGGCAAGCTCATGACACGCGACAACCTGCGCTCGATGTCGGTGGACAACGTCGCCGCGCAGCCTTTCCCGGCGGTGTTCGGCTTCGAGCCCGCGCCGCTCGAGGCGGTAGTGCCCGGCTACCTCGCGGCCCGCGGCGCCCGCGCGCGCTACTCGTCCTACCGCAACCGGGCCGGACGATAGGGGTGCGGATCTACCGGGTCGGCGGCTCGGTCCGCGATGAACTGCTCGGGCTGCCCGTGCAGGACCACGACCATGTCGTGGTGGGCGCCGATCCCGCGCAGATGCTGCGCCAGGGCTTCAAGCCGGTGGGCGCCGACTTCCCGGTGTTCCTCCACCCTGAAACCCATGAGGAATACGCCCTCGCCCGAACCGAGCGCAAGACCGGGCCGGGATACAAGGGGTTCAGCTTCCACGCCGCGCCGGACGTCACCCTCGAGGACGACCTGGGACGGCGCGACCTCACGATCAACGCGATGGCGCGCGGCGAGGACGGGGTGCTCGTCGATCCGCACGGCGGCGCCGCCGACCTGGCGGCGGGCATCCTGCGCCACGTGAGCGAGGCCTTCGAGGAGGACCCGGTGCGCATCCTGCGGGTGGCGCGCTTCTCCGCCCGCTTCGGGTTCACCCTCGCTTCCGAGACGCTGGCGCTGATGCGGCGCATGGTCGAGCGCGGGGAAGCCGACGCGCTGGTTCCGGAGCGCGTGTGGCAGGAGGTCTCGCGCGGGCTGATGGAGCGCACTCCCTCGCGGATGATCGCCGTGCTGCGGGAATGCGGCGCCCTCTCCCGGGCGCTTCCCGAGCTGGACTCCGCTTTCGCCAGCCCGGGCATGCCCGAAGCGGCCGCGCGCCGGATCGATTGCGCCGCGTCCCGCGGCCTGGCGCTCCCGGCGCGCTACGCGCTGCTGCTACTCGACCTGGCCGCGGCTCACGCCATCGGCCTCGGACAGCGCATCAACGCGCCCGCCGACTGCCGCGAGCTCGCGACGGCGGCGGCCCGCGAGCGCGGGCAGCTCGGCGCCGCCGACCTGGATGCGCAGAGCACCCTTGCGCTCCTCGAGCGCTGCGACGCATTCCGCCGGCCGGACCGGCTGCAGCGCCTGTTCGAGGTGGCCGAGTGCGACCTGGGAATCGGCGCGTCCTGCCTGCCGGCGCGCCGCGCGCTGGAGGGGGCGCTCAAGGCGGCGCGTGCCGTGGAGGCGGGCGCCATCGCGCGCGACAACCCCGAGGACGTCCCCGGGGCGGTGCGCCGCGCGCGCCTCGCCGCCATCGCCTCCCTGCAACGGCCCACGGGGCACTGACGAAAAAAAGCCCCGGGGGTTACCCGGGGCGTCCCTTCACCAGCCGACCGTCCCGGCTTCCCGGAAACGGTCGCTCACTTTTCCTGATTTAGCGCTTCTTCGACTTCGCCTTGGTGGCGGTCGACTTGACGGTCGCGACGTTCTGCTCGACGGTCTTCTCGACGGTGTCGTAGATCGACTTGTTGATCGACGCGAGGTTGGCGTAGGCGCTCTGGGCGGCGGCCATCGCGGTCTTCACGTTGTCGACGACGGACTCGGAACCGGCCGGGGCGTACTTGAACGCCTCTTCCAGTGCCGACACGGCGGCGCGGTTGAACTCGGCCGACTGCTTCTCGAACACGGACTTCACTTCGCCGTTGGTCTCGGCGGAGGTCTCGTAGACGGCGCGCGAAACGGCGTAGGCACGCTTCTTCACCGGCTCGAGGGCGGCGGAATTGATCGCGATCGCCTCGTGCACGTCCTTGGCACCGGCCAGCGCCTGGGCGTGGGCGGCGGACTGCTCGATCGACTCGCGGGCGACGCCGAGGCCGAGGGCGGCAAACTTCTCGACGTTGGCGATCGAGAGCTGGGCGAAGTAGTTGAACTGGTTGATGGCAGCCTCGTTGGCCGCGGTGAACTGGTCGAGTTTGAACATGGTGTGGCTCCTGGTGGGGTGGTTCCGCAGCGGCTGGATTGCTGCACTGCACAAATCACATTTTAGGCCACTCCCCGCCCATGTCAAGGGGTTGGAGCATATTTTTGTTGCAGTGCAGCATAGATAATGCGGCACCGCAGCAAAATCAGGTACTTAGCTATCCCCCCCGGCCTTCAACCGTAATGAAAAGGGACCCCGGAGGGCCCCTTTCGCGCTGCGGTAAGGCCCCTCAGAACTTGAGGCCCTTCTCCTTGAAGTAACGCACGGCGCCCGGATGGAACGGGATCGGGGAGGCACTGGTGGTCTGGTTGGCGAGATCGAGGAACGAGGCGTCCTTGTGAACCTTCACCAACTCGTCCTTCTTCTCGAACATGGTCTTGGTGATCTCGTAGATCAGCTTCTCATCGGC
>JBBQBW010000379.1:0-3593 GCA_038318025.1 Burkholderiales bacterium
CGATCACGTCCACGCCGATCTCGACGACATAACCCGAGCACATGCGCCGCAGCGACGGTGTCGGGGTTCCGGTTCCCAGCAACCTGATTCTCATGCGATCTCCAGCCGCCTCATTCGGGCTTGATGCCGATGTCATTGAAGAGCTTCTTCCAGACCGGGAAGTCCTTGCGCAGGAAAGCGCTGAACGCCTCGGGCTCGCTGCCCACCAGCTCCGCACCGGCCTTGCCGAACTTCTCGCGCAGGTCGGGATCCTGCAGGACTGCCACGATCTCGTCGTTGATGAACGCCACCAGCTGCGGCGGCGTCTTCCCCGGCGCGAAGATGCCGTGCCAGCCGTACGCCTCGTAGCCGGGCAGGCCCGCTTCGGCGAGAGTCGGGATGTCGGGTGCCCCGGGCGCGCGCCTGGAGCCGGTGATGCCGAGCGTCACCACGCGGCCTTCAGCCACGTAGGGGATGCCTTGCGCGAGGCCGGGGGCGTTGAGCGAGACCACGCCCCCGATCACGTCGGTGAACGCCTGGGAGCTCGACTTGTACGGGATCTCCTGGATCTCGATGCCCGCCATCGACTTGAAGAGCTCGACGGTGATGTGGCTCGGCGTCCCGCGGCCCGAGGACGAGTACTGCAGCTTGCCCGGGTTCGCCTTGCCGTACGCGATGAATTCCTTCAGGTTGCGCACGCCGAGGCTCTTGCTCACCAGGAAGATGTTCGGCGTCTGCGCGACCTGGGTGATCGCCGCGAAGTCGTTGAACGGGTCGTAAGGCAGCGATTTCTGGAGCAGCGGCCCCAGCGTGAACGCGTTGGAGATGAGCATCAGCGTATATCCGTCCGGCTCGGAGCGGGCCACGAGCTCCGCGCCGATGGCGCCCGCGGCGCCGGCCTTGTTCTCGACGATTACCGTCTGCTTCCAGCGCTGCGTCAGCGCGTTGGCGATCAGGCGGGCGAAGACGTCCGAAGTGGTGCCCGGCCCGTAACCGACGATGATGCGCACGGTCTTGGACGGGTACTTGTCCTGCGCGTGGACGCCGAGCGGCAGGATCGCCATGCCCATCGCCAGCAGTGCGTGGACCAGGAACGAACGCTTGGAGCGGTGGTTCAGTTTCATCGGTTTTCCTCGTGGAGGCTGCGTCGTCGAAGGGTAACCCGTGTCCGCCGTCATGGCGAGATGCATTCGCGCAGGGCGTGCCCGAATTCCTCGCGATCGATGGTGCCGCGCCGTGCGATCAGCACCACCCGCGAGAGCCGGGGCTCCTGTGGCCAGGGGCCGATGGGCACCCAGCCCCAGCGCCGTCCCACGCGCTGATAGGCCGCGCGCTGGCTGGGGTCGTCCGCGATCCAGAGGATGCCCTTGGCGCGCAGCACGCCCGTGGGAAGGCTGCCCAGCAGCTCACGCAGGCGCGTTCGATCGAGCGGGCGGTCGACGGCGACGCTCACGCTCTCGAAGGCCTGCGCATGGCGCGGATCGATGGCGGGTCCCATCACGGCCCGCTCGCTGGCGATGCCCAACACCACGTCCAGCGGCACATCGGCGTGCCGCGCCGCGACCACCGGCCGTCCGGGTCCGCGTGCCTCGAGCCACGCCTGCGCCTTGCCCGCAGCCCCGGCGCTCACCAGGTCGCACTTGTTGAGGACCACCACATCGGCCGCGTCTACCTGCGCGAGGAAGGTGCGTGCGCAATCGGGGTCGCTCGCCTGATCGTGCAGGGTCTCGGCGTCCACCAGTGCCACGATGCCGTCCAGTCGCAGCGCGGGGTTGGCGAGCGCCACTTGCACGATCCCGCGGGGATCGGCGAGGCCGCTCGCCTCGACCACGATGGCATCGGGAGGATCCTCGCGTTGCGCCAGTTGCACGATGCTTCGCGCCAGGTCTCCCGCCACGCTGCAGCAGGCGCAGCCGTTGGCGAGCTCGATCGTGTCTTCGCTGCGAGAGCGGATCAGGGCCGCGTCGATGTTGATGCGCCCGAAGTCGTTCACCAGCACCGCGAGGCGCTGCCCATGGGGCTCGCCCAGCAGCCGGTTCACGAGCGTGGTTTTGCCGGCACCGAGGAAGCCGCCGATCACCGTGAGCGGCAGGCTGCCGGGTGCTGCGCGCTGCGCTTCGGGGACCACTTTCGAGGCGTGCAGGAACCCCGAGAGCATCTGCCATGCCTCCGCGGCATCGGCGTGGGGATCGCGCGGCGGGAGCGCCAGGGCCTCACTCATGCGGGCTGCAGCTTGCCGCCGAGCACGGTCCCCCAAACCTTGATGTCCTTCAGCTTGATCGGCGCGACTTCGTGGGGATCCTCCTCGAGCACCGCGAAGTCGGCGAGCTTGCCCGGCTCGAGGCTGCCGATCTCCCGTTCCATGCCGAGCACGTAGGCCGCGTCGATGGTGATGGCGCGCATCGCGCGCTCCACGCCGATGCATTCTCCCGGCGCCATCACGGTCTTGCCGTCTTTGGCGACGCGGTTGACCGCCGCCCAGGCCGCGGTGAGCGGGTGCAGCGGCACCACCACCAGGGAGAAGTCGGAGTGCAGCGCGAAGGTAACGCCAGCGCGCTCGAGCGAGCCCAGGCGCGCGATGGCTTCCGAGCGGTCGGGGCCGAAGGCCTCGTTGGCGTGCAGCTGGCTGCGGTAATGCACGAAGTAGTTGTTGACGCTCGCCAGGCCCCCCAGCGCCTTCAGGCGCCGCGCCTGCTCCGGCGTGCTGATGCAGTAGTGCTCGATGGTGAAGCGGTGGTCGAAGCGCGGCTGGATCGCCTGCAGCCGCGCCAGCGCGTCGAGCGAGGCGTCGATCGCTTCGTCGCCGTTGGCGTGGCAATGGATCTGGATGCCCGCCTTCCAGAAGGGCAACATGCGCTCGTGGAGCTCCTCCCACGGCACGTCGTTGCGCAGCCCGTTGCCGCCGTCGAGGTAACCAGGGAAATTGAGCCGCAGCGACATCGCCGGGAACGAGCCGTCGGAGAGGTACTTGATGCCGTGGAAGAAGAGCTTGTCGGTGTTGCGGTCGCGGATGTCCAGGAGGAACTGCGCGGCCTTCGCGCCGTGGGACTTGTAGAGCGGGTTCTCCAGCGGCACGAGCCCCATGCGCAGCGGGAAGGCGGGATCGTTCACCGCCTCGTCGTGCATCTTCCACTCGGTCTCGAAGTCGGTGAAACCGAACACCATCTCCGCGGTGGTGGTGATGCCGGCGGCCTTCGCGATTTCACCCATGCGCCGGATGCCGGCGGCGCCGCCGCCGCGGTTGATCTCGGTTCGCATCCCGGCGAGTGCCAGGCGCGTCGCCTCGATCTCGACAAACACCCCGGAGAGGCGCCCGTCGGGATAACGCTGCACCCCGTGCACCTCGGCCTTCTCGTCGATGCCGATCTTCTCCAGCGCGGCGCTGTTCACGTAGACGAAGTGCGGGGCATAGGAGATCACCCACAGCGGGCGCTTGCCGGCGATGGCGTCGAGCTCGTCGCGGTGCAGGTGGCCACCCTGAAGCGCCGGGTCGAGGCCCCAGGCGATCATCGGCTTGGTCGCGTCCGCCTCCGATTGGTGCGCCTGCCTCAGTTTGGAGACCACATCCTCGTGGGTGCGAAGCGCCGGGTTCATTCCCCCGGGGCCGGGAGACT
>JBBQBW010000380.1:0-3591 GCA_038318025.1 Burkholderiales bacterium
TCGGCGTTCACCGCGACGATCGCGGCCGCCGCGGCGGGCAGCAGGAAGGCGAGGGAAGCGGTGAAGTCGCGGCTCGCGATCACCGCCGCCGTTACACCACCAGGGATGTCGCGCGGGGCCTCGGCGATTCGTTGCAGTTTCGGCATGGGGCGACTCGTGGTGGCGCAGGTGGGGATGGTGCCCGATGCGGTCCCGGGATTCGACGCCCGCGCCTTCAGCTAAGCTTGAGTCCTTCCTTCCGGCGACAAGACCATGGCCCTCAAGCGAGCTTCCTGGAACCCCGGCACGATCGTCCTGCTGGAGCACGATTCGAAGATCCTGCGCGGCAACGCGCTGCGCGACCCACACGTGCGCAAGCTCGCGGTGTGGCTGCCGGCCGAATACGACCTCGGTGCCGGGCGCGGGCGCGGCAAGCGCTTCCCCGTGCTCTACGACCTGGTGGGATTCACCGGCTCGGGGCTCTCCCACGTCGCGTGGAAGAACTTCAGCGAGAACGTGCCCGAGCGCGTGGCGCGGCTGGTGCACGAGAAAAGGATGGGCCCCACGATCATGGTGTTCCCCGATTGCTTCACCGCGCTGGGGGGCAACCAGTACGTGAACTCGTCGGCGATCGGGCGCTACGCCGATTACCTCACCAAGGAGATCGTGCCGTTCGTCGACCGCGAGTTCCGCACCCTCGCCTCACGCGACCATCGTGGCTGCTTCGGCAAGTCCTCGGGCGGCTACGGCTCGATCATCCACGGCATGAAGTACCCCGAAACCTGGGGGGCGATCGCCGACCATTCGGGCGATGCCTACTTCGACTTCGTCTACTGGCACGACTGGCCGAACACGCTGAACGAGCTGGCGCGCTACCGGCCGCGAAAGCTAACGGCGGCAGCCTACGACGTGGCGAAGGCCGAGCGCGGCGCCGATGCCGGGCGCGACGACGGGCGCGTGCGCGCCTTCCTCGAGGCCGTGTGGTCCAAGCCCAAGCTCACCCTCGCCGAGGGCCACACGATCATGAACCTGTGCATGGCGGCGACCTACGATCCGGACCCGCGCTCGCCCAACGGCTTCCGTCTGCCGTTCAACCTCGAGACCGGTGAGGTGATCCCGACGCGGTGGAAACGCTGGCAGGAGAACGACCCGATCAACCTGGTGGCGCGCTACCGGAAGAACTTGAAGTCGCTGCGCGGCATCTACATCGACTGCGGCTCGCGCGACCAGTACCACATCCACTACGGTTCGCGCATCCTCTCCAAGCGTCTCGCCGCGGCCGGGATCAAGCACACCTACGAAGAGTTCGACGACACCCACTCCGATGTCGACTACCGGATGGAGGTGTCGCTGCCTTTCCTGGCGAAGTCCCTGCGTTAGGGGTCAGACTCCCAAGCGCACCGACGACCGCTAGGGGCGGACCCTGCGTTAGGGGTCAGACTCCCAAGCGCACCGACGACCGTTAGGGGCGGACCCTAAGGTCATGCGCTTGGGAGTCTGACCCCTAACTAACGCACTAACGCTTGGGAGTCTGACCCCTAACGCCGCTTGCGGCGCCACACCGAAGGCGGCTTGCCGAAAGTGCGCTTGAAAGCGGCGGAGAAGGCGCCGCCGGATTCGTAGCCCGCCTCCTGGGCGACTTCCACGATGGTCCGGCGCGAGGTGAGGAGGAATTCGGCGGCGAGCTGCAGCCGCCAGCGGGAGAGGAAGGCGAAGAGCGGCTCGCCCATCACCTGCCCGAAGCGCTCGGCGAGCGCGCTGCGCGACAGGCCCACCTGGCGGCCGAGGCGCTCGACGGTCCAGTCTTCCGCCGGGCGCCCGTGGATCAACGCGAGGGTGCGGCCGACGTAGCGGTCGTTGAGGCCCGCGAGCCAGCCGGTGCCGCCGGGGGGAAGGGAGTGGATGTAGCGCGCCATCGCCTCGATGAACACCGCCTCGGCCACGCGCGCGCGGGTGGCGGAAGCTCCGAGGGCCGGCGCCTGGCTCGAGCTGAGATTCAGCGCCAGGCCATCGAGCAGCCAGTCGATGCTGGGCGCTCCCGCCATGTCGACGAACACGATGCGCGGCAGCGCCCCGAGGAGCGGTGCCGCCAGGTGCTCCTCGCAGGTGAACGAGAAGGCGATCCAGCGCGTCACTGCGCCGCTGCCGCCCAGGCGCACCGGGGGCAGCTCGCCCGCCAGCGCCGGCTTTACGAGGGAGGCGAGCGAGGGGGCCTCGGAATCGAGGGCGCTGCCGAGGAGGTGCGCCTCGCCGCCGGGCAGGAACAAGAAGTCCCCCGCGCGCAGCGTCGCCTCGCTGTCCCCCGCCGCCATCAGGTGGCACTCGCCCTCGATCACCAGGTAGGCGCGGAAGAGCGTCGCACTCGCCGGCACCGAGACGCACCACGGCTCGCGCGCGGTGGCATCCAGGCTCGCATCGGCCTGGAACTGCGCGAGTCGGAGGATCTCGGAGAGGGCGTCCATCCTTGGGGGTCAGACTCCTGGTGCATCGACTGACTGCCAATTTGCCACACTGCCGGTGCGCTGGGAGTCTGACCCCTAAGGATGGGACCGCTGGTGCGTTGGGAGTCTGACCCCTAACGCACTAGTGGAAGTGCGCAGCCTGCGTGTCCGCCTCCTCGGGCAGCTCGGCGTGGACGATCTCGCCCTCGACGTTGACGAAGAGCGGTGCGCCGCAGTCGTCGCAGTACTCGGGGGTGAAGGTGCCGGAGGGCTTCTTCACCTCGGTCACGCCGCATTCGGTGAGCTGGGCCAGCACCTCTTCAACGGGGCCGGGGCGCCCCCCCTCGTCCTCGCGGCCGTAGAGGGGCCACACCACGCCGTGGGCGACCTCGGGATCGTCGATGAGCGAGAAGGCCACGCGGTACTCGTCGACGCGCTCCTCGCCGAAGCCCGCCACGATCGCCTGCAGGTCCGCGGCCTTTGCCTTCAGCGCATTTTCGAGGAAGGACACGGCGGCCTTGATGCCGAAGGGACGAACGCGCCGGTCGGACTCGCGGCAGTTCACGTAGTAGGCGTCGGGCAGCAGGCACTCGAAGACGCAGCCGGGCAGCAGCTTCGCGAGCGTGGGCCGCGCCTGGGCGATCCACTGCTCCAGGCTGCCGGCGCGCCCCGCATGCCCCGAGGCGTCTTCCTGCCAGCGGAACAGCGCCTGGTCGCGCGGCACGGCGGCGCTGGCGACGACGAAGCGCGTGTCGGCGAGCAGTTGCGCGGTTTCCGGCAGGCGCGTGAGATCCAGCCGCGGGATCTCGTTGGTTACCGCCGCATCCCCAAGCCGCGCCGCGAGCTTGCGCAGCTCCGAGAAGTGCCGCGGCAGCTGGTCGATCGAATAGAGGTAAGGCACCACCGCCACCGTGGCGCCGGCGGCGAGCACGTGGGCCTGCAACTGCACCTTGAGGACCTCCGCCTCGGGGCGCGGGATCGTGCCCGAGGGGATGGCGTACTTGGACCACGCCACCAGCGGCACCGCGATCAGCAGCGATTGCCACGCGCGGTCGCCCTGCATCACCACCACCGACTCGCTCTCGTGCTCCACCAGCTCGATCAGCGTGTCGTAGGCGCCGGGATTGGTCTGGTCGAGATGGTCCAACGCGCCGTCGATCGGCGCATCGTT
>JBBQBW010000381.1:0-3583 GCA_038318025.1 Burkholderiales bacterium
GGTGCTGTCCAACGACAACGGGCGGCTCGCCTTCGCTGCCGTGAAGAGGCGCCCATGATGAACCCCAAGGCGAGCGTGCAGCTGCACCCCGACGGGCGGTTGAAGCACCTCCTCACCACCGAGGGGCTGCCGGCGGCCACGATCCTGCACATCCTCGACACCGCCGAGCAGTTCGTCTCGGTGTCCGAGCGCGAGGTGAAGAAGGTCCCGGTGCTGCGCGGCAAGTCGATCTTCAACATCTTCTTCGAGAACTCCACGCGCACACGCACCACGTTCGAGATCGCCGCCAAGCGGCTTTCGGCCGACGTGATCAACTTGAACGTGGGCGCCTCCTCCACCGCCAAGGGCGAGACGCTGCTGGACACGGTGTGGAACCTGCAGGCGATGGACGCGGACATGTTCGTCGTCCGCCACTCGCAGTCGGGCGCCCCCCACCTCATCGCGCGCCATGTGAAGCCGGGCGTCGCGGTGATCAACGCGGGCGATGGCCGCCACGCCCACCCCACGCAGGGCCTGCTGGACATGTACACCATCCGCCACTACAAGCGCGATTTCTCCGCGCTCACCGTGGCGATCGTGGGCGATGTCCTTCATTCGCGCGTCGCGCGCTCCCAGATCCATGCCCTGAAGACGCTCGGCGTCCCGGACCTGCGCGTCGTGGGGCCGCGGACCCTCCTTCCCGCCGAGGTGGAACGCATGGGATGCTCGGTCCACCACGACATGAAGAGCGGGCTCGACGGCTGCGACGTGGTGATCATGCTGCGCCTCCAGAACGAGCGCATGAACGGAGCGCTGCTGCCATCGGCGGGCGAGTTCTTCAAGACCTACGGCCTCACGGCGCAGAAGCTCGCGGCCGCCAAGCCCGACGCGATCGTGATGCACCCCGGCCCGATGAACCGCGGCGTGGAGATCGATTCCCCCGTGGCCGACGGACGCCAGAGCGTAATCCTGCCCCAGGTGACCTTCGGCATCGCCGTGCGGATGGCGGTGATGTCGATCCTCGGCGCCCCGGCGCCCCACTGACCATGCGAATCGAGATCAGGAACGCCCGGGTGGTCGACCCGGCCACCGGCCGCGACGAGGTGGGGTCGATCTTCATCGCCGACGGCACCTTCGCGTCCGCTGGCGCGCGCCCCGATGGCTTCCGCGCCGACGAGACCTTCGACGCGAAGGGCCTCGTCGCCTGCCCCGGCCTCGTGGACCTGGCCGCGCGCCTGCGCGAGCCCGGATTCGAATACAAGGCGACGCTCGAATCGGAGATGCGCGCCGCCGTGGCCGGGGGCGTGACGACCCTCGTCTGCCCGCCCGACACCGATCCGCCGCTCGACGAGCCGGGCCTGGTCGAGATGCTGAAGCGCCGCGCGGCGAGCCTGGAGAGCGCGCGGGTGTATCCGCTGGGCGCCCTCACCGTGGGCCTGAAGGGCGAGCGCCTGGCCGAGATGGCCGAGCTCACCGAGGCGGGCTGCGTCGGTTTTTCCCACGGCAACGCTGCGCTGCCCTCGCTCTCCACGTTGCTGAACGCGCTGCGCTACGCGGCGACCTTCGGCTACACGGTGTGGCTGCGCCCCGAGGATCCGGACCTGGCGCGCGACGGCGTCGCCCACGAGGGCGAGGTGGCCACGCGCCTGGGCCTGGCGCCCATCCCGGTCATCGCCGAGACGCTGGCGATCCGGGCGCTCCTCGAGCTCGCCGCCACCGCCGGGGCGCGCGTGCACCTGGCGCGGCTGTCCACCGCCGCCGGTGTCGCCCTCGTCGCCGCGGCGAAGGCGCGCGGCGTGCCGGTCACCTGCGACGTGGCGATCCACCACCTGCACCTCTGCGATCGCGACATCGGCGAGTTCGACGCGAACTGCCGCATGAGCCCGCCGCTGCGCGGCCCATCGGACCGCGATGCGCTGCGCCGTGGCCTGGCCGACGGCACCATCGATGCGGTCTGCTCGGACCATTCCCCGGTCGACGAGGACTCGAAGCAGGTGCCCTTTGGCGAGGCCGAGCCGGGCGCCACGGGGCTCGAACTCCTCCTGCCCCTCACGCTCCAGTGGGGAAGGGAATCGGGCCTCGGCCTGGCGGCGTCCCTCGCGGTGGTGACCCATCGCGCGGCGGCCCTCCTCGGTGTCGCGGCCGGCACGCTCGCCGCGGGCGCTCCCGCCGACCTCTGCCTCTACGACCCCAAGGAGCCCTGGATCGTGGCGCCGGCGCGCCTGGCGAGCCAGGGAAAGAACACGCCCTTCCAGGGCCTGGAGCTCACCGGCCGCGTGGTCCGCACCTACGTGGGCGGGCGCGTCGTCCACGCCGCCTAGGCGCAAAGCATTCACGGAGAACACCATGACCACCAACCCGCTTCTGGATTTCACCGGCCTGCCGCGCTTCGAGGCGATTCGCGCCGAGCACGTGGAGCCGGCCGTCGACGCCCTGGTGGCCGAAGGGCGCGCCACCATCGAGCGCCTTGCCGCGCGCGATGCCGCCCCCGCCTGGGAAAGCTTCGTCGAGCCCCTCGACGACGCCAACGAGCGCCTCGCTCGCGCCTGGGCGCAGGTAAGCCACCTGAATGCGGTGGTCAATTCGCCGGCGCTGCGCGACGCCTATAACGCCGCGCTCCCGAAGGTGACGCAGTATTTTTCCGAGCAGGGCCAGGACCAGCGCCTGCATGCGGGCTTCAAGGCGCTCGCCGCGTCGCAGGACTTCGCGGCCCACGCCCCGGCGCGCCAGCGGCACGTGGAGAACGAGCTGCGCGACTTCCGCCTCGGAGGCGCGGAGCTGCCGCCGCCGCAGAAGGCGCGCTTCCTCGAGATCCAGGCCGAGCTCGCGAAGCTGGGCTCGCGATTCTCCGACAACGTGCTCGACGCCACCAACGACTTCGCGCTCTACGTGGAGGACCCGGCCGAAGTTTCGGGCATTCCCGAGGACGTGCTCGCCACGGCGCGGGCGGGCGCCGCCAAGGACGCCCGGGAGGGCTGGAAGCTCACGCTCCACATGCCGTGCTACATGCCGGTGATGCAGTACGGGGACAATGGCGAGCTGCGTTCGAAGATGTACCGCGCCTACGTGACGCGCGCCTCGGAGCACGGCAAGGCGCAGTGGGACAACAGCGCGATCATTACGCGGCTCCTCGACTTGCGCCACGAGCTCGCCTCGCTGCTGGGCTACGCATCCTTCGCCGATGTCTCGCTCGCCACCAAGATGGCGTCCTCGCCGCGCGAGGCGCTCGAGTTCCTCGGCGACCTGGGGCGGCGCGCGCGCCCGTTCGCGCAGCGCGACATGGAGGAGCTCACGCAATTCGCGCGCTCCGAGCTCGGCATCCCGAGCCTCGCCGCGAGCGACGTGCCCTACGCGAGCGAAAAGCTGCGCGAGCGCCGCTACTCGTTCTCCGACCAGGAAGTGAAGCAGTACTTCCAGGAGCCGGAGGTCCTGGCGGGCCTCTTCCGCGTGGTCGAAACCATCTACGGCGTGAAGGTGCGCGCGGCCACGGCCGAGCTCTACCATCCCGACGCGCGCTTCTTCGAGATCGTGGACAGCGCGGGCGCCCTGGTGGGTCGCTTCTACCTGGACCTCTACGCGCGCGAGTCCAAGCGCGGGGGCGCCT
>JBBQBW010000382.1:0-3580 GCA_038318025.1 Burkholderiales bacterium
TGGGGTACCGCGTCAACATCGAGGATCCCCTGCCGTTCGCGCGCATCGGCATCACCGCGGCGTGGACGCCGGACACGGATCTCAAGCGCGAGGAACGCGGCCACCTCGACGTGACCTACGAGTACCTCGGCTGGCGCGCCCAGGCGTCGTGGAACCGCTCCGACTTCTACGACATTTTCGGGCCCACCATCCGCAGCCGAAAGGGCTACGCGCTGAAGCTGGGCCGCGATGAAACGCTGATCTACGACGAGCCGCGGCGGCTGGACCTGAAGCTCGACGTGGCGGCGTACACGAAGATCGACGCGCTGCCCGACTACCAGAACGTGGGCGCCACCTTCGATCGGCTGCTGAGCGCCCAGGCGCGGCTCTACTACACCCACGTGCAGCGCTCCATCGGCGCCGTGGACGACGAGCAGGGCATGACCTGGGAGCTGGCCGCGAGCGCCAACCACGCCAACGGCGACACGGTGCCCCAGGTGCGCGGGGGACTCGACCTCGGCATAGCGCTGCCGCTGCCCAACTCGTCCATCTGGCTGCGCTCCGCCGCCGGCGCCTCGCGCGGCAAGGCGGAGGACCCGTTCGCGAACTTCTACTTCGGCGGGTTCGGCAACAACTACATCGACAACCGCGCGATCAAGCGCTATCGCGAGTACTACGCGCTGCCGGGCTTCGAGTTGAACGAGGTGGCCGGCCGCAGCTTCGCCCGCGCCACCGTAGAGGTGAACGCGCCCCCGGTGATCCTCGACGCCGTCGGCACGCCCAGTCTGCACGCGGTGTTCCTGCGCCCATCGGCCTTCGCCACGGCGCTCTGGACCGACCCCAACCACGCCGACAGCCGCAAGCGCTACGCGAGCATCGGCGCCCAGGTGGACCTGCGCTTCAACGTGCTGCACTGGTACGAGATGACGCTCTCGGCCGGTTATGGAGTCGGCTACCGCGGCTCGAAGCGCGCTGGCGACGAGTGGATGATCTCGCTCAAGATCCTGTGACGCTCCCGCGATGACGTTCGAACTCGCGGCCCGGGCGCTGGTCGCCCTGCTGCCGGTGATGTTGTTCCTGGCCGCCCTCCTCTACCTCGACAGCTACAAGCTCACGCACCCGCGCTTCGTGTGCGCCGTGGTGGCCTTCGGCGCGCTGGCCGCACTCGCCGCGTTTGCCGTAAACGCGCCGGTGATCTCGCTCGCCGCGATCGAGTTCGGCAGCTACACGCGCTACGTGGCGCCGCTTGTGGAGGAGCTCGCCAAGGCATTGGTGGTGGTGATGCTGGTGCGCGCGCACCGCGTGGGTTTCCTCGTGGATGCCGCCATCTGCGGCTTCGCCGTGGGCACCGGCTTCGCGCTGGTGGAGAACCTCTATTACCTGTACCAGTCGCCCACCGCGAGCCTCGGGACCTGGATCGTGCGCGGCTTCGGCACGGCGCTCATGCACGGCGGCGCCACGGCGGTATTCGCGGTGATGGGGCTCGCGCGCTTCGAGCGCGACGGCGGGGCGAGTGTGAAAGCGTGGCTGCCGGGGTTCGCCGTCGCGGTGCTGCTCCACGGCGCGTACAACCAGTTCCTGTTCTCACCCCTCGCCTCCACCATCGGCATCGTGCTGGTGCTGCCGCCGCTGCTGCACGCCGTGTTCACCCGCAGCGAGCGCGCCGTGGGCGACTGGCTCGGCAAGGGCTTCGACGCGGACGCGGAGATGCTGCGCCTCATCAACTCCGGGACGCTCGCGGCCTCCCCCGTGGGGCAGTACCTGCATGCGCTGAAGGACCACTTCCACGGCCCGGTGGTGGCGGACCTCCTCTGCTACCTGCGCCTTTACACCGAGCTGTCGCTGCGCGCCAAGGGCATCCTGATGATGCGCGAGAACGGCTTCGAGGCGACAGTCGACGACGAGACCCGCGAGCGCTTCGTCGAGATGGAGTTCCTGGAGAGGAGCATCGGGCGTACCGGGCTCCTCGCCATCGAGCCGATGCTGCATATGAGCCACAAGGACTTGTGGCAACTCTACATGCTGAAGGCCTAGCCACCCTACTCGCCCGGGTGGGAACGGGGCGTCCGGCGTGCAGCCGAGCCCCGGAGGTCGCCTAATAGGCGCGCGCGGCCGCGAGGCCGTGCATCCAGACAACCTTGGAGCGCCCCACATGAAACGATCCATGTCCTTCGCCCGCATGGCCGTCCCCCTGCTCGCCGCCTTCGCCATGGCGGGAGCCGAGGCAGCACTGTTCCGCTCGTACCTTTCACTGTCCGGCAACGACGCCAACCCGTGCACCCTGCAGCAGCCCTGCCGCCTCCTCCCGGCTGCCCTCGCCGCGGTGAACGACGGCGGCGAGATCTGGATGCTCGACTCGGCCAACTACAACACCGCGCCGGTGCTGGTCGACAAGAGCGTGAAGATCCTCGCGATCCCCGGGGAGATGGGCAGCGTGGTCGCCAATAACGGCGACGCGCTGGTGGTCAACGCGCCCGGCAAGGACGTGACGCTGCGCAACCTGTTCGTGCTGAACTTCGCCAACGGCGCGAACGGCGTCAACATCGTCGACGCGGCCGCGGTGCACATCGAGAAGACGACCATCCACGATTTCACCAGCGACGCGAGCAGCTGCATCCTCTACAGCTCGGGTAGCGCCGCGCGCATCTTCGTGGTGGACAGCTTCCTCAGGCGATGCCGCACCGCCGTGCGCGCGAACGTGACGGTGAACCTCTCGCCGCGCCCCTCGATCCTGCTCGACAACACGCGAATCGAGCGCGGCGCCTCGGTCACGGCCCCCACCATCGGCGTATGGCAGACGGGCTGCGTCGACATCGGGCTGCGCAACAGCTACGTGAGCCGCAACGTGGTCGCGATCCAGGTCGACGGCCTCGTCGCCGGCTGCGCCCCCCACATGACGCTCGCGCAGTCTCAGATCGCCAACAACACGACCGGGATCTCGGTGAACAACCAGACGGCCGCGGCGCAGATGAATTTCTCGGCCCACGCCAGCCAGATCACTAGCCACACCGACGCGGTGATGGTGGTGAACGGCGCGGGAGCGACCTCCGCGCTCCTCGACCTCACCTTCGCCGACGTGGTGCTGTCGCAGTGCGGCAATGCCTGCTTCAGCCTCTCGAACGCGACCAGCGACAACGTGAACGGCATCCGCGTGAACCTCGAGCGCTCGCACGTGAGCAATACGACCACGGCGATCGACGCGACTGCGCCGGGCGGCTCGCGCGTGCGGGTCTCGGTGCGCGACTCGACCGTCGTCCAAGCCTCGGGCCGGCTGATCCGCACCGCCGGGGCGGGCACCAACGGCGTGCGCGTGAACCTGATCCGCTCGAACTTCAACCACTCGCCGTTCGCGATCGAGCACGGCTACGGCATCGTGACGCTCGACGGGTGCAACTTCAGCAATTTCACCAACCTGTTCGTGAACGTGGGCAGCGGCGACATCCGCTCCCTCGGCAACAACATGGCCACGCAGTACGACAACCTCGCGGGGCTGACCTACATCGTGCCGTCGGTGGTTTCGCCGATGTGATCCGGGCTTAGGGGACAGACCACTAAGCCTCGTCGAGCAATAGCTCGACACGTTGGACGCTTAGTGGTCTGT
>JBBQBW010000383.1:0-3565 GCA_038318025.1 Burkholderiales bacterium
TGGCGCGGGTCGTGGTCCTGCAGACGTCGGCTTCCCACGTGGACTCGCGCAACCGTGTGGCCTCCCTCGATGCCGGCGCCGACGGCTACCTGGTCGAGCCGATGGAGCCCGAGGAGCTGGTGGCCAACGTCCGGGCGCTCCTGCGCATGCGCCAGGCCGAGGACGAGCGCCAGGCGGCGCTGGACGCGCTCAAGCTCGCCGACCGCCGCAAGGACGAGTTCCTCGCCATGCTCGCCCACGAGCTGCGCAATCCCCTCGCCCCGATCCGCAACGCCGTCGAGATCATGCGCATGTCCGACGACCTCGCCGTCCACGCCAAGGCGCGGGAGCTGGTGCGCCGGCAGGTCGAGCACCTCGCGCGGCTGGTGGACGACCTGCTCGAGGTGTCGCGCATCACGCAGCGAAAGGTCGTGCTTCAGAAGTCGGTCGCGCGCCTGGGCGCCTTCATCGACTCGGCCGTCGAGGCCGCGCGCCCCTTCATCGACCAGCAGGGGCACGAGCTCGAGGTGCGCATGCCCGAGCGCGAGGTCTGGCTCGACGTGGACGCGGTACGCCTCGCCCAGGTGATCGGGAACCTGCTGCACAACGCCGCCAAGTTCACGCCGCGCGGCGGGCGCATCGTGCTCTCGGCCGAGCGCCAGCGTGACGCGTTCGAGATCGCGGTGACCGACAACGGGGTGGGCATCTCGCCCGAGGTCCTGCCGTCGGTCTTCGACCTCTTCTCCCAGGCCGACAGTTCCCTCGAGCGCACCCAGGGCGGCCTCGGCATCGGGCTGTCGCTGGTGAAGGGCCTGGTGGAGATGCATGGCGGCGCGGTGCTGGCGCAAAGCGCGGGCGGCGCGCATGGCAGCCGCTTCGCATTGCGCCTGCCGCTGTCGCTCGAGGCGCCGGCACCCGCCGCGCAACGCGCCGCGCGACCCGGCCCGGCGGGGGAGAGGAAGCGCATCCTGGTGGTCGAGGACAACCTCGATTCCGCCGAGGCGATGCGCATGCTCCTCAACGAGCTCGGCCACGAGGTGAGCGTGGTGAACGATGGCCGCGAGGCGGTGGATGCCGCGCGGCGCTTCCGTCCCGGCGTGATCCTGCTGGACATCGGGCTGCCGGGAATGGATGGGTACGAGCTCGCATCCCTGCTGCGCGGCATGGAGGAGACGCGTGCCGCGCGCATCATCGCGGTGAGCGGTTATGGCCAGCAGAAGGATCGCGACCGCTCGCGCGAAGCGGGGTTCGACATGCACCTGGTGAAGCCGGTGGACCCGCAACGCCTGTGTGCGGCGATCGACGAGCCGTCCTAGGTACTTAGGCCTCCACGTCCCCGCGGTAAGGGTTGGGCTCCCCCGGCGGGCGCGTCTTGAATCGCTTGTGGGCCCAGAAATACTGCTCCGGCATCTCGCTCACCCGATCCTCGATGAAGGCGTTCATGCGGCGCACGTCGGCAGCGAGGTCGCCGGTGGGATAGCCCTCCCACGGCGGATAGAAGCGCGCCACATAGTGGTCGCCTTCCTGCCGCGTGACCACGGGGATGATGCTGGCGCCCGTGAGCCGCGCAAGCCGCGGCAGCGCGGTGATCGTGGCCGCGGGCACACCGAAGAAGGGCGAGAAGACCGCGTCGCGCGCCCCGAAGTCCATGTCCGGCAAGAAGTAGAACGCCTTGCCGGTCTTGATCACCCGGATCACCGCCCGCAGGCCCTCCTGGCGGCTCACCAGCACGGGATTGCCGAAGCGTGTGCGCGCCTTGAGGAAGATGCGGTCGAGGACAGGGTTCTTCTGCTTGCTGTAGACGCTGGCCGAGCCGGGCCACTCGTAGGCCACGCGGATGCCGCCCATGTTGAGGCCGATGAAGTGGGGCGCGAGGATGATCACCGGGCGGCTCTCGCGCTCGGCATTCGCCAGGTGCTCGAGGCCCTCGCAGCGCGTGAGGCGCAGGAGCTGCTCCTCCGAACCCCAGACCATGAGGCTCAGCTCCAGCGCATTGCGACCGAGCATCCGGAAATGGCGCAGGCCCAGGTCGTGGCGCTCGCGCGGCGTCATCCCCGGGAAACACATCGCGAGATTGATCCGCGTGACACGCCCGCGCCCGAACTGGTAGAGCAGCCGGCCGAGCCCGGAGCCCAGCGCGGCGATCCAGGACATGGGCAGGAAGTGGATCAGCCACAGGACGAAGACGCCGATCCAGGAACCGGCGCGGGCGAGGGCATTCATGCGCGCTCCCCCGGGGCCGGGGGAGCACCCGCGGGCCGCTTGTAGCGGTTGTAGCTCCAGAGGTACTGGGCGGGAGCCATGCGCACCAGACGCTCCACCATCGCGTTGACGGCGCGGGCGCTCGCGGCCCGGTCGGCCGGCAGGGGCTCCTCGCGCGTTACGAGGTGCAGGTCGAAGCCGTCTGCGCGCGGCAGGCGCTGCGCGAAGCAGAACACCAGCGCGGCGCCCGAGGCCTCCTGGAGCCTGCCGAGCAGCGTCATGGTGTACGCGGGCCGGCCGAAGAAGTCGACCCACTCGCCGTCGCCCAGGCCGGGGACCTGGTCCGGAAGGACGACGGTGCAGCCGCCGCGCTTCAAGTGCTTCAGCACCATGCGCACGCCCGCGAGGTTGGCGGGTGCCACGTTGGTGCCGTCCGGCGCGGCGCCCCGGTTGCGCCCCTCGCGCAGCAGCTGGTCGATCCAGAAGATCTTGTGGGGGCGATACATGGCCAGGATCGGGAGCCGGCTCCACAGGTAGCGGCCGGCGAAGTCGTAGCCCCCCAGGTGGGGCGTCACGAAGACGATCGGCCGGCCCGCGGCCCGGAGCCGCTCGACGTCATCCCATCCCGACGCCGCGCGAACGCGCTTGGGAACCTCGTCCGGACGGAACAGCGCCCACGCGACCTCGGTGGCGCCCTTGCCGATCTCGGCGGCGGTCTCGCGCGCCAGGCGGTCGACCGCCGCCGGGCCCGGGGCAAGGCCGCTGGCGGCCAGGTTGTCGCGAATCTTGCGCCTGTAGCGCGGCGCCACGGCGTACAGCAGGCGTCCGGCGAAGCCGCCAAGGGCGTGGTTCGCCCCGAGGGGCAGGCAGGCAAGCAGGCGGAAGAGGAATCTCACTCACTTCGGACCGGGTATTCCTGCCCGGTCTTTTGTTAGAATGTCGAGCTAATTCGCGACTGTGGGGTAACCCTGATGAGAAGTGAGTTCCTGTTCACATCCGAGAGCGTCTCGGAGGGCCATCCGGACAAGGTTTCCGACCAGATTTCCGACGCCGTTCTTGATGCCATTCTAGCCCAGGACCCCAAGTCCAGAGTCGCCGCCGAGACCCTTTGCAACACCGGGCTCGTGGTGATGGCGGGCGAGATCACCACCCGAGCCACCATCGACTACATCCAGGACGCGCGCGAGACGATCAAGCGCATCGGCTACGACAACACCGACTTCGGCATCGACTATCGCGGCTGCGCGGTGATGGTCTGCTACGACAAGCAGAGCCCCGACATCGCCCAGGGCGTCGACAAGGCCCAGGACGACAACCTCGACCAGGGCGCCGGCGACCAGGGCCTGATGTTCGGCTACGCCTGTAACGAAACCTCGGTGTTGAT
>JBBQBW010000384.1:0-3563 GCA_038318025.1 Burkholderiales bacterium
GCGATGCACAAGGACCCCAAGATCCGCTACGCCTCGTGGTTCGAGATGGCGAGCGAGCTGGCCAACACCTTCCCGCAGCTCGAGCGCTACTCCCACGAGATCAGCTCCACCGAGAAATTCAACAAGCTGCGCTCGCTGCCCTTCTTCCGCGAATTCCGTGACGCGGAGCTGTGGGAGGTGTTGCGCGGCGCCGTGTGGGAACAGCACGCCCGCGACGAGAACCTGCTGCTGGAGGGCGAGGTCGGCCAGGCCTTCTTCATCATCGTCGGCGGCCAGGTGAAGGTGGTGAAGGACGGCAAGCTGCTGAACGTGCTGAAGGAAGGCGACTGCTTCGGCGAGATGGCCTACCTGTCCGGCGACCGCGCGCGCCGCTCGGCCTCGATCATCTCGGTGTCCGAAGTGTCGCTGCTCAAAATCCAGGCCACGCACCTCGAGGGGCTCTCGGAGGGGTGCCAGCTGCGGTTCAACCGCGAGTTCCTGCGCACCCTCATCGAACGCCTTACTTGGACTTCTTCGGTGCTGGCGCAATTCCGGCGTTGATTACCGCGAACCCCACCACCGAGCACGGAGGAGCACAGAGGTTCACGGAGGAAAGCGATGGTGCAAGCCGTGATATTTGCGACCGTGATCGAAAGAGGCACCTTGATAGATTTCCTCCGTGAACCTCCGTGCTCCTCCGTGTCCTCTTTGGTGACGCCTTAACGCTCGGCGACCTACGAGGAGAGCGCGTCGCCCGCGCGCACCTGCAGCATCTCGAGGACGTCGGCGGTCACGCCTTCCTTGCCCAATGCAGGCGCCTCTTCCGCCGATTCGTCGATCGCCTTGGCTGGTTCCGGCATTCCCCTCTCCCCGATCATTCGACCAGGCAGATCGCCTGGGCCGCGATGCCTTCCCCGCGCCCGGTGAACCCGAGCTCCTCGGTGGTGGTCGCCTTCACATTCACGCGGTCGCCGGTGATCCCCAGGTCGGCCGCGATGTTCGCCATCATCCTCGGGATGTGGGGCGCCATGCGCGGCGCCTGGGCCACGATGGTCGCATCCACGTTGCCCACGCGGTGGCCACGCTCCGCGAGCAATCGCGCAACATGGCGAAGGAGCTCGCGGCTGTCAATGCCCCGGTAACGGGCATCGGTGTCGGGGAAATGCCTGCCGATGTCGCCGAGGGCGGCCGCGCCCAGCAGGGCGTCGCAGATGGCGTGCAGCAGCACATCGGCGTCGCTGTGGCCGAGAAGCCCCTTGTCGTGGGCGATCTCGACCCCGCCGATCACCAGCTTGCGGCCGGGGACGAGCGCGTGCACGTCGAATCCCTGGCCCACGCGCATTTCAGGTATCGGCCTTGTCGCCGAGCTTGAGGATCATCTCGGCCAGCTTCACGTCCTCCGCGAAGGTGACCTTGATGTTGAGGTTCTCGCCCTGCACCAGGCGCGGGGCGCTGTAGCCCACGCTCTCCACCGCCTGGGCTTCGTCGGTGGCATCGGGCCTCTGCGCCAGGCCGCGCTTGAGGAGGTGGTAGCGGAACATCTGCGGGGTCTGCGCGCGCCACAGGTTCAGGCGCGGGATGGTGGCGGCGACCCGCAGGTTCTCGTCGCTGCTCTTCAGCGTGTCGGCGAGTGGCATGGAGAGGAGCCCGCCCACCGGGTCGTCGCCGATCTCGTCGAGGAACTGCTCCACCAGTTCTTTCTGGATGCAGGGACGCGCCGCGTCGTGGACCATCACCCAGTCGGCGGCGGCGATGCGGTCCTGCAAATACGCGAGCGAGTTGCTGACCGTCTCGGCCCGCGCGGCGCCACCGCAGAAGATCGCCTCGATCTTGTCCGGCAGCGAGCTCCAGTCGTAGGCGCCCCAGTGCCGGTCCATCGGCGAGAGCACCACGAACACGCGCTCCACCCGCGGCACCGACGCCAGCGTTTCGATGGAGTGGAACATCATCGGCTTGCCGGCTACGGGAATGTACTGTTTCGGGAGCGCGTCTCCGATGCGCGTGCCCTGTCCGGCGGCGAGCACGAAGGCGAAGACTTTTGGCATGCGCGATTATCACCGATAATGACCTCCATGACGGCACGGCGGATCCTGACGTTGCTGGTCGCATGCCTTGCCGCCGGTTGCGCGGAGCCGCCGCGGCCGGTGCCCCCGATCGCGCAGTCCGGCGAGCTGGTGATCCTCACGGTCAATGGGCCCGCCACCTACTTCGAGGACGCGCAGGGGCAAGCCTCCGGGTTCGAGTTCGACCTTGGCACGCGCTTCGCCCGCGAGCTGGGCGTGAAGCCCCGCTTCGTGATGGCCGAAAGCCCCGCGAAGATCGACCGCATGCTGCGCGACGGCCAGGCCCACCTGGCGGCCGCCGCCCTGGTGCGCCACTTCGACTTCCCTGGCGGCCTCGAGTGGGGCCCTTCCTACTTCGCCACCCAGCACCAGGTGGTGTATCGCTCGGGGGAGCCGAAGCCCAAGTCCCTGGCCGAGCTCGCCGGGCGCCGGGTCGGGGTCATCGAGGAGACGGTCGCCGAGTACCTCCTCTCGGTGCCCTCGAAGCTGCCGGTGGCCCTGGAGAGCCTGCCGCCGGCCACCTCCACCGCGGACCTGCTGGAGAAGGTGGCCCGCGGAGGGCTCGAGTACGCGATGGTGGAGTCCAATCGCTTCACCCTCGCGCGCCGCCACTTTCCCGAGCTCGACATCGCATTCACCGTGGGCAAGCCTATCGAGTACGCGTGGCTCGTCTCGGCGGTCGAGAAGCGGCGCATCCTCGCCGCCGCCACCCCCTTCTTCGCGCGCATCGCGAAGGACGGCACGCTCAAGCGCCTGGTCGACCGCTACTACGGCCATGCCGCGCGCATGACCGCGATCGACTCGGTCACGCTGCGGGAGCGCATCGGCACGCTGCTGCCGACGCTCAAGCCCCACTTCCAGGAGGCCGAGCGCGTCTCCGGCATCGACTGGCGGCTGGTCGCGGCCATCGGCTACCAGGAATCCCACTGGGACGCGAACGCCACATCGCCAACCGGGGTGCGCGGCCTGATGATGCTCACCGACGAGACCGCGGCGCGCGTCGAAGTGAAGAACCGCCTCGATCCGCGCGAGAGCATCATCGGCGGCGCGCGCTACTTCGCGCTCCTCAAGGAGGCGCTGTCGCCGAAGATCGAGGAACCGGACCGCAGCTTCCTCGGGCTCGCCGCCTACAACCTGGGGCTGGGCCACCTCGAGGACGCGCGCATCCTCGCGCAGCGGGCCGGCCTCGACCCCCACAAATGGCAGGACGTGCGCCAGGTGATCGGCAAGCTCGCCGACCCGGACACCTTTGCGTCCCTGAAGCACGGTTACGCGCGCGGTTTCGAGGCGCTGCAGCTGGTGGACAACGTGCGCAACTACTACGAGATCCTGGAGCGCAACGCGCCGCGCGAGGTGGTGCTACCCGCGCCCGACGGCGCTCAGCCCACCTCGAAGGACGCGCCCGCCGGAAGGTGAGCAGTCTCGCCCCACGCCTCGAGCGTCCACACGCCGCGGTCCCAGGCGAGCGCGTTGTACGAGGCGTTCCTGATCGGGATCGGCCGCGGCAGCGCGATCGGGATC
>JBBQBW010000385.1:0-3551 GCA_038318025.1 Burkholderiales bacterium
GACGCCGGGCTGGGCGGCGAGGTCGGCGACGGCGTCGGCCTGGCGCTCCGCCGGGAAGGCGAGCTTCTCGCGGACCTCCAGCGGGGCGCTGTGATGGTTGATTCCGAGGATGTGAAGGGGCATGGGGGGAGGGTCGGTCCCGGCCGGGCGGCGCCACGAGCGGAACTGCCTGAAATTATAGCAGCCGGGCGCACCACCCGCCTCCGGGCGCCGCGTCGCCCCCGTTGTTGAAGAATGCTGACAAAGGGAATAAAAAAGGCGCATTATCATATTGATTCGACTTGAGGTTTAATGGCCGCCGCCACATCCCATTTCAGTCCCCTCGGACGCGCGCTGGTGCAACAGGGCCGGCTCGTCCAGGCCGACGCCAACGCCATCCAGGCGGAAGCCGCGAAGGCGGGCATCACCTTCATCCAGCAGCTCGTGCAGACGAAGAAGCTCACGGCGCGGGAGGTGTCCCAGTTCGCCGCCAGCACCTTCGGCTACCCGCTGCTCGATCTGAACGCCGTGGACGTGGAGCAACTGCCGGCCAACCTGATCGACGCCAAGGTGGTGACGACCCACCGCGTGATCGCGCTGGGCAAGCGCGGCAACCGCGTGTTCGTGGCGATGTCGGACCCCTCCAACGAGCAGGTGCTGCAGGAGGTGAAGTTCGCTACCGGCCTCAACATGGAGCCGGTGGTGGTCGAGGACGACAAGCTCGCGGCCATCGTGAAGAAGCTCACGGACTCCTCCAGCAAGGCGCTGGAGATGGCAACGGAGGACGTCGACCTCTCGGGCATCGAGGTCACCGATGGTGCTACCCAGCCCGAGGTCCAG
Source organism: Burkholderiales bacterium (assembly GCA_038318025.1). Lineage (GTDB taxonomy): Bacteria > Pseudomonadota > Gammaproteobacteria > Burkholderiales > Usitatibacteraceae > Usitatibacter. Next base: position 820 of record JBBQBW010000385.1, read on the forward strand.
ACCGACGACGTCGACGACGCGCCGGTGGTGAAGTACGTGCACAAGATCCTGCTCGACGCGATCAACGGCGGCGCCTCCGACATCCACTTCGAGCCGTTCGAGAAGTTCTACCGCATCCGCTACCGCACCGACGGCGTCCTCTACGACGTGGCCCAGCCGCCGCTCGCCATCAAGGACAAGCTGGTCTCGCGCATCAAGGTGGTTTCGCGCCTGGACATCTCCGAGAAGCGCGTGCCCCAGGACGGGCGCATGAAGATGGTGCTGTCGAAGACCCGCGCGATCGACTTCCGGGTCTCGACGCTGCCGACACTCTTCGGCGAGAAGATCTGCATGCGCATCCTCGACCCCACGAGCGCGACACTCGGGATCGACGCCCTGGGCTACGAGCCGGAGCAGCGCGAGGCGCTGATGAACGCGATCCAGCGCCCCTACGGCATGGTGCTGGTGACGGGGCCCACGGGCTCGGGCAAGACGGTGTCGCTCTACACGTGCCTCAACATCCTCAACAAGCCCGGGATCAACATCTCCACCGCGGAAGACCCGGCGGAGATCAACCTCCCGGGCGTGAACCAGGTCAACATCAACGACAAGCAGGGGCTCACCTTCCCGGTGGCGCTGAAGGCGTTCCTGCGCCAGGACCCGGACATCATCATGGTGGGCGAGATCCGCGACCTCGAGACCGGCGAGATCTCGATCAAGGCGGCGCAGACCGGCCACATGGTGCTCTCCACGCTGCACACCAATGACGCCCCCCAGACCCTCACGCGCCTGATGAACATGGGGATCGCGCCGTTCAACATCGCCTCGTCGGTGATCCTCGTGACCGCCCAGCGCCTGGCGCGCAAGCTCTGCTCCTGCAAGCGCCCGGCCGACATCCCGGAAGCGGCGCTGCGGCGGGCCGGATACGTGGACGAGGACCTCGACGCAACCTGGCAGCCCTTCGAGGCCGTGGGATGCGAGCTGTGCAAGAATACCGGCTACAAGGGCAGGGTTGGCATCTACCAGGTGATGCCGATCACGGAGCCGATGGAACGGATCATCATGAACAACGGCAACGCCATAGACCTGGCAGACCAGGCCAAGCGCGATGGGGTGAGGGACCTGCGGCAGTCAGGCCTTCTCAAGGTGAAGCGGGGGATGACGTCGCTCGAAGAGATCGAAGCCGTCACGAACGAGTAGGGAGACCGAAATGGCCGCTGTAGCGAAGAAACCCGGGCAGGACGTGAAGCAGTTCAACTATTCCTGGACCGGGAAGGACAAGTCCGGGAAGGTGATCAAGGGCGAGGTGCGCGCCGGGGGCGAGTCGATCGTCGCCGCCAACCTGCGCCGCCAGGGCATCCAGGTGCAGAGCATCAAGAAGGTGCGCACCGGCGGGGGCAAGAGGATCACCGAGAAGGACATCACCATCTTCACGCGCCAGCTGGCGGTGATGATGAAGGCGGGCGTGCCGCTGCTGCAGGCTTTCGACATCGTCGGCCGCGGGCACTCCAACGCCTCGGTGGGCAAGCTCCTGCTCGACATCAAGACCGACGTCGAGACCGGCTCCTCGCTGGGGCAGGCGTTCCGCAAGCATCCGCTCTACTTCGATGCACTCTTCTGCAACCTGGTGTCCGCGGGCGAGGCGGCAGGCATCCTCGATACCCTGCTGGATCGCCTCGCGAGCTACAAGGAGAAGATCCTCGCCATCAAGGGCAAGATCAAGAGCGCGCTCTTCTACCCGATCTCGATCATCACGGTGGCGCTGGTGGTGACCGCGGTGATCATGATCTTCGTGATCCCGGTGTTCAAGGACCTCTTCAAGAGCTTCGGTGCCGACCTGCCGGGCCCGACCTTGTTCGTGATGCATATCTCCGACTGGTTCATCGGCAACTGGTGGTGGATCTTCCCGGGCGGCGGCTTCGGCATCTGGTTCTTCTTCTACACCTGGAAGCGCTCGGCCACGGTGCAGCGCTTCATGGACCGCCTGGCGCTTCGCGTGCCGGTGTTCGGCGACGTGATCCGCAAGGCCACCATCGCGCGCTGGTGCCGCACGCTCTCCACCATGTTCGCGGCCGGCGTGCCGCTGGTGGAATCCCTCGACTCGGTCGCGGGCGCCGCGGGCAACTACGTGTACTACGCGGCCACCAAGCGCATCCAGGCGGAAGTCTCGAGCGGCACCGGGCTCACGGTGGCGATGACCAACGCGAACGTGTTCCCCAGCATGGTGCTGCAGATGACCGCGATCGGCGAGGAGTCGGGCTCGCTCGACGCCATGCTCTCCAAGGTCGCGGACTTCTTCGAGCAGGAGGTCGACGAGGCGGTCGATTCGCTCGCCTCCCTGATGGAGCCGATGATCATGGTGGTGCTGGGCGGCCTCATCGGCGGCATTGTGGTGGCCATGTACCTGCCGATCTTCAAGATGGGCCAGGCGATCTGAGGCGCGAGGCACGAGGCGAATGCCGCGAACAAAGCCGCACTTCGGTGCGGCTTTGTTCTTCTCCTGCCTGACCCATGATGGAGCTCCTCGACGTCCTGCAAAAATCGCCCCACGCGCTTCTTTTCGCGGTGGCCCTCCTTGGCCTGTGCGTGGGCTCGCTCCTCAACGTCGTGATCCATCGCCTGCCGAAGATGATGGAGGCGCAGTGGCGCGAGGAGTGCGCGGCGCTGGAAGGGCGCGAGCTAGCCCCGGCCGAGACCTACAACCTCTTCACCCCGCGCTCGGCCTGCCCGCAATGCAAGGCCCCGATCACCGC
>JBBQBW010000386.1:0-3549 GCA_038318025.1 Burkholderiales bacterium
GGCGATGGTGAGCCCCAGTCCCGTGCCTCCCGTGTTGCGCCCCCGGGAGCTCTCGATGCGATGGAATGGCTCGAAGACGCGCTCGAGCTCGTGCTCGGCAATCCCGGGACCGCGATCACGAATTCGAATCACAAGGCTATCGGGGCTGTCCTGCACGAGCAACGCAGCCGACTTTCCGTACTTGATCGCATTCTCGATCAGATTGCGCAGGCAGCGCTTGAGCGCCTGCGGCCGGCCGCTATACGGCGAGTGGGCCGCACCTTCGATGCTCACCTGTCCTCCGGTCTCCTGCGCGTCCTCCTGCAGGCTTTCCAGCAGCGCGGTCATGTCCACCGGTTGCATGCGTTCCTCGGTCTCCAGCCCGCGCATGAAATCGAGTGTCGCGCCGACCATCGATTCCATCTCCTGGAGATCCTGCGTGAACTTGGTCTTTACCTCGCCGTCGGCGAGGAGCTCGGAGCGCAGCCGCATACGGGTGATCGGCGTCTTCAGGTCGTGGGACATCGCGGCGAGAACGCGCGTACGCTCCTCGATATAGTTACGAAGACGGGACTGCATCCGGTTGAACGCGCGGGCGGCGCGCGCCACCTCCTGCGGGCCCTCCTCCGGCAATGGAGCGCGCTGAATGTCCTTGCCCAACTCCTCCGCGGCATTGGCCAGCGTCGCCAGGGGCCGCGTGACCCACCGCGCGGCAAGCAGCGTGAGCGCAATGACCGCTCCCAGCAAAACAAGGCTGCTCAGCATCAGACGATAGGGCCAGCCCGCCGATGCCGCGGGTTGACGGGTGTCGAACCCGACCCAGGTGCCGTCGTTCAATCGCACCCGTGCGAGGAAAGCCCGCTCCGGCTCCATCAGGCCGCGCATCGCGGGGCCGAAAGGCCCACCCCCTCCCATTGCGGACGATCCGGCGCCATGGTGATCCATGGCAGGGGCTCGACGCGCCACCGGTCCCCCGGTGACCTCTATGGGGCGCTCCTCGCCCAGCAGGCGCCGCAGCACCGTTCGCAGGAACATCGCCTGGACGCCATCGTCCGGACTTTCTCGCGCTTGCGCCGAGGGCGCGTTGTCGACGGAAACAATGAGCGGCGGCGCCTTGAACAACGCGGCTATCCGCCGCCGCTCCGGCGGAGCGAGCAAATCGAGCAGCTTCACGATGTCCGCGATGCGCTGCGCCGACTGCAATCCGCTTGCTCGGTGGAGAATCTCGCCACGCTCGGCCAGGTGAATGGCGAGGCTCAGCGCCTGCGCGGCCACCAGCCCGACCAGCAGCACCAGCACCATCCGGCCGAAGAGCGACCGCGGCATGAGGCGCATCATCTTTTCGTCTCGACCTGGGCCGACAACACGTACCCTTCCCCGCGCACCGTCTTGACCAGCGCCGGCTCCTTGGCATCGTCCCTCAAGCGGCGCCTGAGACGGCTCACCTGCACATCGATGCTGCGGTCCAGCGGATAGGCCTCGCGCCCCCGCATCAGGTCCATGAGCTGGTCGCGTGACAGGACGCGATTGGGATGGGCGAGGAAGATCGAGAGCAGCTTGTACTCCGAACCGCCCAGGGCGATCACCACGCCCTCGGGTGAGATGAGGTCGCGCGTGGCCATGTCGAGCTCCCATCCGGCGAACCGCATCCTGCGGGCGGCCACGGGCTGGAGGTTGTCCGGAAGCGAGCGGGCGCGCCGCAGCACGCTCTTGATGCGCGCGAGGAGCTCACGCGGATTGAACGGCTTGGCGAGATAATCGTCGGCGCCCATTTCCAGCCCGACGATGCGATCGGTCTCCTCGCCACGAGCCGTGAGCATGATGATCGGCACCTGGGATCGAGAGCGCAGATCGCGGCAGAGCACCAGCCCATCGTCGCCGGGGAGCATCACGTCCAGCACGACGACATCCGGGCGGGCGCCTTCCAGCACCGTCCACATCCCCTTGCCGTCCGCCACCGCCGTGACGCGATAGCCGGCTTTTCGCAGGTATTCGCTCAGCAAGCTGCGGATTTCTCCGTCGTCGTCGACGACCAGAACATGGTCCTGCGGGGTCATTTCGATATTGGAACGCAGCCGGCTGCATCGTGGACGTCCGGAATGTTGCGCAGTGTAACAAGGAGGCGTTGCGCAACCCTGGGATACGAAAATGGCCTGCCGTGACATCCGCCGATTACATCGGGCTGCTTCAATGCGTATTGCGGTACCACCTGAACCACAACCGGAAGGAACTGATCGTGAAACTCTCACAAAAGGTAGCAGCGGGCATCATCGCGGTGTTTGGGCTCGGCCTCATGGCTGCGGCATCGGCCGGATCGATGGGCGGCGGTATGGGCAACGGGATGAGCGGCATGGGACATGGGCCCATGGGCGGCGAAGGCGGCCCCATGGCGCAGTTGATCACGCCTGAGGAGCGTGCGGCGAAGATGGAGAAGATGCGCGATGCCAAGACGCCCGAGGAACGCCACGCTCTCATGCAGGCTCACCACGCTGAAATGCAGAAGCGCGCCGCCGAACGGGGCGTGACACTGCCCGATCATGGTGGCCGCGGCGCCGGCCGACAGGGCCCGCACAACCACTGATTCGTTCGCATTGACCACGGAAGGGCGCAAGCCCTTCCATGGTCAATGTGGAGCGCACGAAGTTGTCACGGGCGATCTCCGGCATCCCGAACGGCGTGGCGAAGTCGCCAAAATCGAAGCGAACTGCTACGCGCCGGGAGAAAGACGGTTCGTCGCATCCATTTCCTTGGACGTGGGCGCCTTCACCGTGCGGATCACGTGGTCGCAGGCTTCGGAATGGGCGAAGCGTCCCGCGCTCCACACGAACTTGTGTCCCGTGGGCTGCCAACCCGTCTCGCCACCGATGTATTCGAAGTCCTTTGGGCCGGCGGCCGCGACATAGGGGGTGGGCGCCGCGACACGCGGCATGTATGCCTTGTCCTTTTCCTCGGTGGTGAAATACCGCACCTCCTCCAGGGTCGACATGTTCTCACCCGGCAGCGAGACGAATCCGTCCCGGAATTGCGGTGCGGTGGCCACAGGCGCCGCTTTCGTGGCCTTGCTGGGGGCAATGTTCGGCCATGAGCCTGCGACTGCCGGAAGGGAAAGCAGGGTGATCACGGCGGCGGCTGCGAGTCTTGCGCTTCTGTTCAACATTTGAATCTCCTCGGGACCAAGCTCACGGCCGCTGGATTGCGGACCATGGCGACTTCATCAACGATTCCATCCTCGTACGCGACGCGCGCGGAAACTTGACCGCCATCAAATTCACAACCTCGTTTAGGGGTGGATGACGGAAACGTAATCCGGATGCAAAGAAGCAATCGGGGTTGCGCCGTCATGGACGTGCTGCAAGATTTTCCGCTGCGTCTGGTTGACGCGCATCAAAGCGCCGGACCGGGATCGGCATCATGATCCCGGCCTGACCTGAAGGAGAAGCGACCATGGCTGGCTACGTGTTCGGCAAGGTAGTGAAGTGCGGTTTCGAAGAGGCGGTGCAGAAGGCGGTCGAGGCGCTCGGAAAGGAGGGCTTCGGCGTGCTCACCGAGATCGACGTGGCCGCCACGCTC
>JBBQBW010000387.1:0-3548 GCA_038318025.1 Burkholderiales bacterium
CCCCGCGCTCGCGGCACCACGGCAACAGGTCGAACTCGATGCCGCGGCGCGCGAGGTTGTAGAGCACCTGGTTGGCGGCGCAACGCGCCCCGCCCGGAACGCGGAACAGCTCCTCCATGTCGGCCACGTCGAAATTGGAAACGCCCCAGCGGCGAATGCGCCCCTCGACCACCAGCTCTTCGAGCGTTCGGACCGTGCCGGCGAACGGCACGCCGCCGCGCCAGTGCAGCAGGTACAGGTCGAGCGCATCCACCCCCAGCCGGCGCAAGCTCGCCTCGCAGGCCGCGCGCAGCTCGCGTGGGGCCGCGTGGTGGGGATAGAACTTGCTCACCAGGTAGACGCCTTCGCGCCGCCCGGCGATGGCCTCTCCCACCACTTCTTCCGCGCCGCCCTCGCCGTACATCTCGGCGGTATCGATGAGGGAGACGCCGAGGTCCAGGGCAAGGCGCAATGCCGCCACCTCCACGGAGCGAGCGGCACGGCGCTCGCCCATGTGCCAGGTGCCGCTGCCCAATCGCGGCATGGGAGGGAATAGGGCTTGGGAATCGCTCATGGGGGCTCAGGATATCGCTAGAATAGGCGCGCACTGCCCCCCCAAATCATTCCCAAAGAGGAGAAAAAGTCCATGAAGAAGCTGTTGCTCGCCGCCGGCGTCACCCTCGCGATGCTCGCGAACCCCGCGTTCGCCCAGAAGGCCGACACCCCCGCCGACGCCAAGAAGGCAGCCGCCGAAACGAAGAAGGGCACCGACGCCGCCGCCAAGAAGCCCGCACCCCCGGCGGCCCCGGCCCCTGCCATGGCCGACCCGATGGACATCAACACCGCCTCGGAAAAGGATCTCGCCACGCTGAAGGGCATCGGCGACGTCCGCGCCAAGGCGATAGTCAAGGGCCGCCCGTACAAGGGCAAGGATGAGCTGGTGCAGAAGAAGATCGTCCCGCAGAACGTCTACGACGACATCAAGGACAAGATCATCGCCAAGCAAGACACCGCCAAGGCCGATGCGAAGAAGGCCGACGCGAAGCCCGCCGAGCCGAAGAAGGACGACAAGAAGAAGTAACCCGCAGCCGGCTGGAAGGAAGGGGCGGCCTCGCGGCCGCCCCTTTTGCGTTCCGGGCCCGAGTCCGGATCACTCGGCCGCGACGGTTTCCTCGCCGTACTGGGGATTCACCGCCGCCTTGTGTCCGAGGCGGTTCAGCGCGCTGATGTAGGCCTTCGCCGAGGCCACGACGATGTCGGTGTCCGCGCCCATGCCGTTCACGATGCGGCCCTGACGCGACAGGCGCACCGTCACCTCGCCCTGGGAGTCGGTGCCGCCGGTCACGTTGTTCACCGAGAAAAGCAGTAGCTCCGAGCCGCTTCCCGCCACGCTCTCGATCGCGCGGAAGATGGCATCCACCGGCCCGTCGCCGCGCGCCTCGGCGCGCGATTCGCGCCCGCCCGCCGCGATCACCACCCGGGCGAACGGCTGCTCGCCGGTCTCCGAGTGCGCCGTGAGCGACACCAGCTTGTAGTGCTCCTCCTCGGGCGTCACCGCCTCGTCGGAGAGCAGCGCCTGGATGTCCTCGTCGAAGATCTCGCGCTTCTTGTCGGCGAGCTCCTTGAAGCGCTTGAAGGCGGCGTTGAGCGCCTCCTCCGAAGGCAGCGTGATCGACAGCTCCTGCAGCCGGCTCTTGAACGCGTTGCGCCCCGAAAGCTTGCCGAGGGTGAGGCGGTTGGCGCCCCAGCCCACGTCGGAGGCCCGCATGATCTCGTAGGTCTCGCGGTGCTTGAGCACGCCGTCCTGGTGGATGCCGGATTCGTGCGCGAAGGCGTTGGCGCCCACCACCGCCTTGTTGGGCTGCACCGGATAGCCGGTGATAGTCGACACCAGCTTGCTCGCGGGCACGATCTGCGTGGCGTCGATGCGGGTGCCGAGCTGGAAATGGTCGCTACGGGTGCGCAGCGCCATCACCACTTCCTCGAGCGAGGCGTTGCCGGCGCGCTCTCCCAGGCCGTTGATGGTGCATTCGACCTGGCGCGCGCCCGCCATCACGGCGGCGAGCGAGTTGGCCACCGCCATGCCGAGGTCGTTGTGGCAATGGGTGGACCACACCGCCTTGCCCGCGTTGGGCACGCGCCCCATCAGGTCGCGGAACAGCGCCCCCCAGAGTTCCGGCACGCTATAGCCGACGGTGTCGGGCACGTTGATGGTGCGGGCGCCCGCGTCGATCGTCGCCTCGATCACGCGGCACAGGAAATCGGGATCGGAGCGCACCGCGTCCTCCGGCGAGAACTCGACGTCGTCGGTGAACTGGCGCGCGAGCTTCACCGCGCGCACCGCCGCCTCCACCACCTGGTCGGGCTCCATGCGCAGCTTGTGCTTCATGTGGATGGGGCTGGTGGCGATGAAGGTGTGGATGCGCCCGGCATTCGCCTTGCGGATCGCCTCCCCGGCGCGCGTCACGTCGTTGTCGTTGGCGCGCGCGAGCGAGCACACCACCGAGTCGCGCACCGACTCCGCCACGGCGCGGATCGCCTCGAAGTCGCCCGGGCTCGCCGCGGCGAAGCCCGCCTCGATCACGTCGACCTTCAGGCGCTCCAGCTGCTTGGCGATGCGCACCTTCTCGTCGCGGCTCATGGAGGCGCCCGGGCTCTGCTCCCCGTCGCGCATGGTGGTGTCGAAGATGATGACGTGGTCTTGCGGCATGGCACTTCTCCCAGAGGGAAGATGGACTCATCCGCCCCCGCCTGGGGAGCGGCCGGATGCTGCACGAATTGGGGGGTGGGGTTTTTAGCGCGCGGGGCGCAGCAGTAGCAGCAGGCCCAGCGCGGGAGCGCGGGCCAGGCGAATGCGAAGGGCAGTGGCATTCGGGTGCATGGGAACCACTATATCGTGCCGGCGCACGTGTCGCAAGGCGACCCACCTCAGGGCATGCGGGGCACGAGTTCCCTGGAGGACTTCGCCCCGTAACGCAGCAGCAGCGCCGAGATGTCGTGGGCGCCATGCTCCTCGGCAACGTCGAGCGGGGTGTCGCCGCTGAGGTCATGGGTGTTCACGTCCGCGCCCGCGCACAGCAGCACCTCTGCCGCCTCCTGGAAGCCGATGGCGGCGGCGAGCGCGAGCGCGGTATCGCCCCGCACGTTACGCGCCTCGAGGGGCGCCCCGCGGTCGACCAGCAACTCCACCGCGGGCAGGTTGGCCTCCTCCACCGCCACCATCAGCAGGGTGCGGTTATCGGAATCGATGACGGCGTCGGCGGGAGTGGTGGCGAGCATGCGCCCGAGGGCCGCATGGTTGCCTTCCTCGATCGCGTCGCGGACGTTGCGGTACTTCTTCTCGGTGGCCTCGGAGCGCAGTCGTTGCACGATCCAGGCGACGTAGCCCGATACCCCGTAGGCGAGCATCACCGCCCAGAGCACGATCGCCGGCTCGATGGCGATGGCCAGCAGCACCAGCAGCACCACGACGGCCGCCGAGAACGGCATCATGCGGCGCAGGTTGATGTCCTTGCCGCTGTAGAAGCGCACGTTCGAGACCATCGTCACGCCCGCGTAGACGGTGATCG
>JBBQBW010000388.1:0-3536 GCA_038318025.1 Burkholderiales bacterium
CGACACGCCGCGCCGCGCTGCTGGTGCGCGCCCGCGACGCGGTGGAGACCACCAAGGCCGCGGAGATCGCCGAGTATTTCCAGGATGCGTGCATGGCGCGTCCCGCCAAGGCGCGGATCGAGCAAGCCGACACCGCTTCTCTCATCATCTATTACGTGTTCCTGCCGGACCGCGTGGTGGCGCTGGCCTCCCACCGCGACGGCATCGAGCAGGTGCGCCTCACGGCCACGGCACGCGAGATCGGCGATGGCGTGGACGACTTCCGGCGGTTGGTGGAGAAGCGCTCCACGCGCCAATACCTGCGCCCCGCCCAGGCGCTCTACCGGGCCCTCCTCGAACCGCTCGAGCCGATGCTCGCGCGCATCGCCCCCGCGACGCTGGTGGTGGTGCCCGACGGTCCGCTGCGAACGATCCCGTTCGCGGCACTCCACGACGGGCGGGGCTTCGTGGCGCAGCGCTACGCCGTGGGTGTGTCTCCAAGCCTCTACCTCACGGATCCGCGCCAGCTCGCGATGGCGCGCGGCGGAGCGGTGGTCGAAGGGCTCACCCAGGCGCGCCAGGGCTTCCCGTCGCTTCCCGCGGTGGCGCAAGAGGTAGCTGCGCTGTCGCAGATCCTCTCCGCGCACGTGGTGCTCGACGAAGGCTTCCTCAAGAAGAACTTGCTGAGCGAGCTCGCGGGCTCGCGGGCGGGCATCGTCCACATCGCGTCCCATGGGCAGTTTTCGACGCGCTTCGAGGACAGTTTCGTGCTCACCTACGATGGGCGACTCGGCATCGACGACCTGCGCCGCGCGATCGCCGCCGGAAAGACCCGTCCCGAGCCGATCGAGTTGCTGGCGCTGTCCGCCTGCCAGACCGCCGCCGGCGACGAGCGCGCGGCGCTGGGGCTCGCCGGGGTGGCGGTGCGCGCCGGCGCCCGTAGCGCTCTCGCATCGCTCTGGTTCGTGAACGACGAGTCCACGGCGTTGATGGTCACCGAGTTCTACCGCAACGCAGTCACGCGGAAGCTGCCCCGCGCAGAGTCGCTGCGCCGCGCGCAGCTCGCGATGCTCGAGGACGACCGCTACAACCACCCGGCCTATTGGGCCGCCTTCCTCATGATCGGCAGTTGGCTATGAGCGTGGCAAAAGCGCCCGGAGGCAGGCGCTGGCGCCCATGGCAGCACGTGATCGTGGTCGCGCTCGCGGCGACGGCGCTCACGCTCACGCTGCGCGAGCTCGGAATGCTCGAAAAAATCGAGCTCGCGGCACTCGACCATCTCGCGAACCAGCGACCCGCCTCCCGCACGGCGCCAGCGCTCGTGCTGGTGGTTGAATCGGAGGCGGACCTGAACCGTTACGGCTATCCGCTCAGCGACGAGGTGCTGGCGAGCCTGATCGAGCGGCTTCTCGCTGCCTCGCCCGCAGCCATCGTGATGGACAAGTACCGCGACATTCCGGTGGAGCCCGGCAGCGCGAGGCTCACGGCGCTCCTCGAGCGCAACGACCGCGTCTACTGGGTGCGCAAAATGGGCGACGAGCGCTCCGCGGGCGTGCCGCCCCCGCGCGCACTGCGCGGCTCGCCCTTCGAGGCATGCAACGACACCGTCGCGGACGCCGACGGCCGCGTGCGCCGCATGCTCGCCTACCTCGACGACGGCAAGGCGCCCTGCTACTCCCTTGCGTTCTCGGCCGCCCGCCACGCGCTGCGGATTGCCGGCACCCCGCCGTCTTTCGATGCTTCCGGGGCGCTGCTGCTCGGACGCGCGCGGCTGTCACCCCTCGAAGCCGGCGACGGTCCCTACGCCACCGCGGACCTTGGCGGTTTCCAGTTGCCGATCGCGTTCGGGCCGCTGCCCCAGCCGATCGGCCTCGCGTCCGTGCTGGAGGGAGAGGTGGCACCGGAGGGCCTCAGGGGAAAGGTGGTCTTCTTCGGCAGCACCGCGGAGAGCCTGCGCGATTTCTTCGCCGTCCCGGCGGGGCACGGCGTCGAGGGACAACTGAGCGGCGTGCAGCTGCACGCGGCGGCGTTCTCGAGCCTCATGGAAGCCGCCGCCGGGGAGCGCTCGCCACTCACGCTTGTGCCACGCGGATGGACCTGGGCGTTGGTCGCCGTGGCGGCCCTCCTTGCCGCCGCGTGGGCGCTCGCCATCATGCGCGCGCGGCTGGTGGCGGCCTTGCTGCTCGGCACCGCCGGCGCGGTGTATGGCGCAACGGCGCTCGCGATGCAGCGCGGGATCGCGGTTCCCCTCGCTTCCCCGCTCTTCGCGATCGCGTTCGCCGGATCCATGGGCCTGGGCGTGCGCGCCTGGCGCGAGCGCTCCGAGCGCGCCGAGATGATGTCGTTCTTCGGCCGCCTGGTGGCGCCCGAGGTGGCCGAGGCGATCTGGGCGCAGCGCGAGTCGCTGTACGAAGCCGGCAGCATCCCCACGCGCGAGGTTACCGCCACGGTGCTGTTTCTCGACATCCGCAGCTTCACCACGCACACCGAGATTCTCGGCACGCGCTCGATCGGGTGGCTCAACCGCGGCCTGGGGCCCCTCACCGACATCGTGCTCGAGCACAAGGGCGTCGTCACCCGCTTCGTCGGCGACCAGATCATGGCGGTCTTCGGCGTGCCGTTCCCGCGCACCGAGCCCGCGCAGATCGCCGCCGACGCCTGCGCCGCGGTGGATACGGCGCTCGCGATCCGCGCTAAGCTCGAGGCCCTGGGACGCGAGCTCGAGGCCGAGGGCTTGCCCGCGATTCGCGTGCGCATCGGCATCAACACCGGCACCATGACCCAGGGCGGCGTGGGCAGCCGCTCGCGCTTCGAGTTCTCGGTGTTCGGCGACGCGGTCAACGCGGCGGCCCGGCTGGAAAGTTACGCCACGGAAGACGACGGCACCGCGGCACGCGTGCTGATCAGCGAGGCGACCCATGGACTCTCAGCGGGCCGCTATCGTTGCGAAAGCCTGGGTGCCCTCGCCCTGAAGGGCAAGGCCGCGCCGGTGGTGGTCCATCGCGTGCTCGACCTTGCATGACGAAGGAATCGAATCGATGAGATTGAAATCTTCCCGCATCGCCGCCGCCTTGTTCGCCGCGGGCACCGCGTGCGCCTTCGCGCAGGCCGACAAGGCCCCGCCGCCCCCACCGGTCACGGAGCGCGCCGGCCCGATCAAGTACGACCCCCCCAAGCGGGGCGCGCCCAAGGGCCGCGTGGGCGGCGGAACGCGCGGGCTGGAAGCACGCGAGCTGACGCTCGCCGTGCTGGCGCCGGACCACGCGGGGCTGTCGAGCGTCGCAAGCCCGAAGCTCTACTGGTTCCTCTCTCGCCCCATCGCCTCGGGCTTCGAGGTGAGCGTGATCGAGGATGGCGCCGCCGACGCGGTCCTGGACCGCGCGATCCCCGCGCCCGCGAACGCCGGCATCCAGGTGATCGACCTCGAAACCCTTGGCGTGCGGCTCAAGCCCGACAAGGAGTATCGATGGTTCGTGAGCGCGATCGCTAATCCCAATGCACGCTCCGGCGACTTCGTCGCGAGCGGCAAGGTGATCTGGCAGCCGCTGCCCGCTGAC
>JBBQBW010000389.1:0-3535 GCA_038318025.1 Burkholderiales bacterium
CTATCCCGCCGTTGACCCGCTCGATTCGAACTCGCGCCAGGTCGACCCGAACGTGATCGGCGAGGAGCACTACAACACCACGCGCGCCGTGCAGGCGGTCCTGCAGCGCTACAAGGAGCTGCGCGACATCATCGCGATCCTGGGCATGGACGAGCTGTCTCCGGAAGACAAGCTCGCCGTCGGTCGCGCGCGGAAAATCCAGCGCTTCCTGTCGCAGCCGTTCCACGTGGCCGAGGTGTTCACGGGCTCGCCCGGCAAGTACGTGACCCTCAAGGATACGATCAAGGGCTTCAACATGATCGTCAACGGCGAATGCGACAGCCTCCCCGAGCAGGCCTTCTACATGGTGGGCCCGATCGAGGAAGCGTTCGAGAAGGCGAAGACGCTTTCCTGATGGCGCTCGCGTCCTCCTAGAAAGACAACATGGCCAAGACCATCCAGGTCGACATCGTCAGCGCCGAGCAGGCGATCTTCTCCGGCGCGGCGGAAATGGTGATCGCTCCGGGCGAGGGCGGCGAGCTCGGGATCATGCCCGAGCACGCCCCGCTGCTCGCCCGCATCAAGCCCGGTATCGTCCGCGTCCTCACCGGCAACGGCGAGGAGGAAGTGATCTACGTCTCCGGCGGCATGATGGAGGTGCAGCCCGATCGGGTGACCGTGCTCGCCGACACTTCGGTTCGTGCCCATGACCTCGACGAGGCCAAGGCGATGGAGGCCGAGCGCCGGGCGAAGGACGCGCTGGTCAACCGCTCCGGCGCGCTGGAGGTGGCCAAGGCCCAGGTCGAGCTCGCCGAGGCCGCGGCCCAGATCGCTGCGATCCGCAAGCTGCGCCAGAAGCGCTGAAGTGCTAGAATTCCTCCAGTAGTTCAGGGGGGATCTACGAAACTCCTTGATTAGAGGCGCAACACATCCGGGCAGGGGTCAAACCCTGCCCTTTTTGTTTTGTACGCTTCCACTCTCGCCATGAATGCTCCTTCCGCTCCCCTCCAGGTGGTCGTCCTGGCCGCAGGCCAGGGCAAACGTATGCACTCGGACCTGCCCAAGGTCCTGCATCTCCTCGCCGGCCGGCCGCTGCTGGTTCACGTGCTCGATGCCGCGCGGGAGCTCGGCGCGCGAGGTGCATGCGTCGTGATCGGCCACGGGGGCGACCAGGTCCGTGCCGCCTTCGACGGTCAGCGCGACCTCGAATGGGCGGTGCAGTCTGCCCAGCTCGGCACCGGCCACGCCGTGATGCAAGCGCTCCCTTACTTGCGGGACGGCGGGCAAGTCCTTGTCTTGTATGGCGATGTCCCGCTGATATCCCCGGCCACCCTTCGCGAGTTGGTGCTCGCTGCAGGAGCGGTTCACGTCGGCCTGCTCACCCAGTACCTCGACCATCCCAAGGGATACGGGCGCATTGTCCGTGACGCCGGCGGCCGCGTCGAACGCATCGTCGAGGAGAAGGACGCGACCCCGGAAGAGAAGCAGATCCGGGAAATCAATACCGGCATCATGGTGCTCCCCCAGGTGAGGCTCGCCGGGTGGTTGGAGGGCCTGAAGAACGATAACGCGCAAGGTGAGTACTACCTGACCGACCTCATTGCAGCGGCCGTGGGCGACGGGGTCGCCATCGAGGTGTGCCAACCGGAGCGGGATTACGAGTGCCTGGGAGTCAACAGCAAGGTGGAGCTTGCGACGCTCGAGCGGCACTTCCAGCGTGCCGAAGCCGCACGGCTACTTGCTGCCGGGGTCGGGATTGCCGACCCGGCGCGCATCGATGTTCGCGGCACGCTCGCGTGCGGGCGCGACGTGTTCATCGACGTGAACTGCGTCTTCTCCGGCCGGGTGGTGCTGGGCGATGGCGTGCAGGTGAGCGCCAATTGCGTGCTCCGCGATGTCGAGATCGGCGCCGGGACCGAGGTGAAGCCCTTCTCCATCCTCGAGGAAACGCGAATCGGAGCCAACGCGCGCATCGGCCCCTACGCCCGCACGCGACCCGGCACCACGCTCGACGACGAGGTTCATATAGGCAACTTCGTGGAAGTGAAGGCGAGCAGCTTCGGCCGGGGCAGCAAGGCGAACCACCTGGCCTACGTGGGCGATTCGACCGTGGGTCGCGACGTGAACATCGGCGCCGGCACCATCACGTGCAACTACGATGGCGCCTACAAGCACCGTACCGTGATCGAGGACGATGTCCACATCGGTTCGGATGTGCAGCTGATCGCGCCCGTCACCGTCGGGCGGGGTGCCACGGTGGCCGCCGGCGCCACCATCGTCGATGACGTTCCCCCCGGCGGCCTCACTCTCACCCAGAAAAAGCAGGTCACCAAGCCCGAGTGGCAGCGCCCCCGCAAGAAGAAGTGACGCGGCCGCTAGCGGGCGGTGCCCACGATCCCCGGGGCTCCCGTGTTCTTCATCACGAGGAGGCTTGCGCCCGCGCCGAGGGCCAGCGCGAGCGCCGCGAGCCCGATCGCCCGGAGCACCAGTCCCAGGAGGCCGCGCGCGGCATTTTTCGGCGGCTCGGGGTCGCCCTTGTCCAGGCGGGGGTCGGCGGTCATCGGGTTTCCTCGGTGTTCCGGGAGGCAACCTCCCGGCAGGACCAAGGCTAGCCCCGCTGCGCGCCGGGGGAGACGGAGGAATGAGGGGCCGCGGCGTGGAATATTGCGCACATCCGGCTACCAGCGGGCGGGCGGCTTCTTATTGATGGTGATGATGCGGTTCTCGACGCTGATGTAGCCGCCGGCGGTGAGGTCGCGGAAGATGCGGCTCACCATGTCGCGCGAAGCGCCCACCCGCTCCGAGATCTCCTGCTGGGTGAGCTTCTCCGGGATCATCAGCTTGCCGTCTTCCTGCTCTACCGCGAGGGTGAGCAGCAAGCGGGCAACCCGCCCGTACACGTCCAGGAGCGCCAGGTCCTTCACGCTGTTGGTGGCGAGGCGGGCGCGGTCGATGATCTTCGCGATGATGTCGAGAGCGAAATCCGGGTCGCGGCGGATCGCCTCGCGGATCGGATCGCGAGCCACGACCGCGAAGGCGGTCGACTCGAGCGTCATCACGGACGCGGAGCGCGGGTTGCCGTCCAGCGCCATCTCGCCCACGTACTCGCCCGGGCCCTGGATGTCGAGGATCATCTCGTGCCCCTCGGTATCGGCGATGAACACCTTCACCTTGCCGGTGAGGATCACGAACACCGAATCGCTCGAGTCACCCTCGGTGATGAACACCGTGTTTTTCGGATAGGTGCGCAGGCGGCCGAGGGAGGCGAGCTGCCGGACGAAGGGCTCGGCGATGGCGCTGAGCTGTGCGGCGCTGGGCGATTCCCCGGTCATTATTGTCGGTTCGGGCGCGCGAGGGCAGAGCCGCAGTCTAGCATCGCGGAACCCGCGCGTTAAGATACGGCCCCATGACGCCAACCTCCGGTGCGGCCCGGCGCGGCTCCCGGGCCCTCGCCGTGGCCGCGGTCGCCGTGGCGGGATTCCTCGTCTCGATGACCCCGTGGTCCGAGCGCGGGGACCACACGATCCTCGATGCCCAGTGGCGGCTGCTGCGCAAG